>JAHEEZ010000015.1:0-1845 GCA_024640445.1 Acidobacteriota bacterium
CTTGAAAAGGTGTGATTCCCCGGAACGTAAATCTCCCGAATGGGTTCGTCTGTACTGTCTGGATCGCACCGCCGCCGTCGCTGATCGTCAGATATACGCCGCCCAATCCTCTTCCGCTTAGGCTCAGGACTCTTCCGGAAAGGGTGGCATCGGAGATGACCTCAACCGCGCCTATATCGATCGTGTTGTTATAAGGCCGCGTGGAACCTCTCTGGTCCGTGGTAACAGCTGAAGCCGGATTATTTGTGGCGCAGGACAGATCGATCACACAATTATCGCCGGCATCGATCGCCGGCGAGCCAGTAAACGGAAGGAAGGTAAAAGTCGGCCCTCCGTTGTCCTGCAACGGGCCAAGCATCGGGTCAGTATCGAGAAGGTCGGACATCAACCAGCCGGTGCTGGTACCTGTAACACCGATAATATTTGATCCTTCCGAAGTAATGCCGCCTGCGGAGTTCGTCACATCCGGGGATGCGGCCGTTCCATTGTTTCCCGAGACGATACTGTTTCGGACAAAAAAGTTCACGTTGGTTGTACCCCTGTGAATTCCTCCTCCGTTATTCAGTGAACTGTTGCCTGAAACCGTCACATTTGTGAAGATCTGGTTCGAACCATTTGACTGGAATCCGCCGCCGCTACCGGCCGCAGCCGAGTTTCCTGCGAACGTGGTATTTGATACCCGAACAACTCCGTTTAACTGGGCTCCGCCTCCGCCCGTTGATCCACCCCCGGAATTGCCAATGATCAATGATCTGTCGATGGTCAAGGTGCTGGTCGAGAAGTTCTGCATGCCGCCTCCCGATGAAGTCGAAGTATTCTGGCGAACAATGCAGTTGATCAATGTCAGGTTTCCAGGCACTGAAGGACTGCCGGTTGATGCGTTATTGAGTCCCCCGCCGTTCGCTGCGGTGTTCCCCGTTACAACGGAATTTGTTATCACGGTCGTGCCACCGGCATTGTAGATGGCGCCGCCACGACCTGTGTTCAGCGTCCCGGAGCCGTTGCCTCCGGTGAACAGGATCCCGTCGATGAACGCGGTTGCAAGATTGATCGTAAGAATTCGACTCGCGCCGTTTCCGTTAATGGTCAGATTTCCCGATCCGGTTCCGTTTATCGTCAAACTGCCGTTGTTCGCTATTACGATCTCACCAAGCGACAGGACGATGGTCTGGGCACTCCCGAAGACCGTTCCGTCGAAGTCGATAATGTCGTTTGTTGCTGCATTGTTCGCTTCCGCTACGGCCTCTCGAAAAGAGCAGTCGGCGTCACACGTCCCGTCATTTGTATCGTCGATTTTCGTAACCGTGAAGGTCGCCGAGAAAACCGTTGCCGACACACAAATCGATAGCAGCGCCGCGCCAAAGAATACTCTTCGATTCATATAACCCTCCTGTATGCCTGTTGAAAGACAAAACGGCCAAACCGGCGCTTACGCGGGATGAATTTACACCTGCGAACCGGGGTCGACCTTAATTAGTTAACTGAGGGCTGTATGGTATGAATTGCGTCCCCAAAAATCAATACTTTTCGGACATTTCTAAAACTCCGTGTCCGGGAGCGCCATCTGTCGACGCGAAACGCCGGATTCGGTCGCGGCGCGTTCAACCTCGATCGCGACCGCCTTGGCAACCCGTTTGTCGAATACGGAGGGCACAATGTAGTCGGCATGAAGCTCGTCATCGGTAATTATGTTCGCTATCGCGTTTGCCGCCGCGAGCTTCATCTCTTCATTGATTCGCGACGCCCTGCAATTCAGAGCGCCTCGGAAAATGCCCGGGAAACAAAGTACATTGTTGATCTGGTTAGGATAATCGGAACGTCCAGTTGCGATGACGGCCGCGTGGC
>JAHEEZ010000015.1:1855-25378 GCA_024640445.1 Acidobacteriota bacterium
TAGATTTCCGGATCCGGATTGGCCATAGCGAAGACTATCGGGTCTTTCGCCATTGTTTGAAGATCTTTTGAGGTCAGGATACCCGGGACCGAAAGTCCGAAAAATACATCGGCGCCTTTTATCATCTCGTGGATCGAGCCCTTTTCTTTGTCCGGGTTCGTATGACGTGCGTACCAGTCCTTGACCCAGTTCATGTTTTCGGTGCGTCCCTTATAGATGGAACCGCTCGTGTCGCAGCCGATAACGTTCTGGACGCCCGCTGCCATAATGATCTTGGTGCAGGCGACCCCCGCTGCTCCGATCCCGTTCACAACGACCTTGACGTCCTCCATCTTCTTGCCGACGATCTTTAGCGAATTGATCAGTGCCGCGAGAACGACAACCGCGGTGCCGTGCTGGTCGTCGTGGAACACGGGAATGTCAAGTTCTTCCTTCAGCCTTTCCTCTATCTCGAAACACCTTGGAGCAGAGATGTCTTCCAGATTAATGCCGCCGAATGCGATCGCTATGTTCTTGACCGTCTGAACGATCTCGTGGGGATCCCTCGTATCAAGGCATATCGGAAATGCGTCCACGCCGCCGAACTCTTTGAAGAGCTGGCATTTACCCTCCATTACCGGCATCGCCGCCGCCGCGCCCAGATTTCCAAGCCCAAGTACCGCGGAGCCGTCGGACACGACCGCGACCGTGTTCTTCTTGATCGTAAGCGTAAATACCTTTTCCGGGTCGTTGTGGATCGCTTCGCAGACCCGCGCCACGCCAGGAGTGTACGCCATCGAGAGGTCGGCTCGATTGTTGAGCGGGATCTTTGAGACGGTCTCGATCTTCCCGCCAATGTGCATCAAAAATGTTCGGTCGGACGCCTGGACGATCTGCACACCGTCGATCTGTCTTACCTCGTTGATGATCTGTCGGTTATGTACCTCAGAAGAGGCGTTGACGGTGATATCACGGACTATCGAGTCTTTTGCGACCCTGACGATATCGATCGCTCCGATATCGCCTCCGGCCTTTCCTATCGTCGTTGTGATCTCGCCGAGCTTACCCGGAATATTCCTTATTTCGACGCGGAGCGTGAAACTGAAACTGGCACTGGGAGCATGTTTCTCTGACACTATGTTATTCCTTCCCTTTCAATAATTTGCGCGCGGTCGGGCCTCGCCTCCGCGCGCTTTCTGATTCCCGATACCGATCAGGTGTTCAGTTCAGATCCTTCTGAGAAGGCCTCTGTACAGTCCGAGTATTCTCGCTTTGTCAGCCTGGACCCTGACCGATTCGTAATTGTCGTTCGAAGGCCTCAGTTCGATCGCCGATCCTTTCCTGTAATAGCTCCCAAGAACGAGCCGTTTGCCCTCGATCCTGACGGCTACCTTGTCGCCGTCCCTGGCAAACGACTTTCGCTCTATGATCGCGATGTCGCCTTCGAGAATATGGTCGCCTTCCATGGCGTTGTCCGGGACCACCATGCCGCGGACCTTTTTCGCCGAAAGGTACCCGAGCATTGATCTCGGTATCAGCAAAGGCCCGTCTTGGGCTTCACGGCGCTTCCCACCATCCCCGTCCTCGATCCATTCGATCTCGCAGATGTGGTCGCCTGCCGGTTTGGAAGGGAAGACCTCAAGGCTGAATGACCCGGATTCCCGGATTCGCTTCAGAAGGCCCTTCCTTTCGAGTTCCGCAATGTGTCGCGCCACGCCGCCCTTTGAAGACAGGCCGCAATGGCTCGCGATCTGCCGGTACGATGGCTCGTAACCCTCGGATTCAACGAACCCGACGATGAAGTCGAGTATCTCCCGCTGCCGCCGGCTTCGCGTTTGCATACGTGTGATTCTAATGACCGCGTTTCTCGCAAGTCAAATGGCGATAAAGCTAAGTGAAAGACAAAGAACCCTCGGTCAGCCGCAGCCGCCCGGAACTCTTTCAAATACAAAAAGATTGACGTATTTCGACGCGAGTGGGTAGAATTGAAACAGTGCGGTTTTTCGCATTCCGATAATCATTCCGGCTATACTCCCTCATCATTCCGTTTCGAGCGAGAAATTCTATGTCCACGAGAATCGACGACCTTCTTCGAATGTCAATGAGTTTTGGAGCCTCCGACCTGCATTTACGGGCTGGTTCCTATCCTGTGATACGTGTGAACGGCGAGCTGCGTCCCGTCTCCGGTGTCAACCGCCTGTCGCAGGAAGAGACTCTTGAAATGGCTTTCTCGATGATGTCCAATCGTCAGAAAATGCATTTCAAAGAGCATTTTGAGGTGGACATAGGATACGGCGTATCCGGTCTTGGCCGATTTCGTGTCAACATTTTTCAGCAAAGAGGATCGATCGGGATCGTTGCCCGTGTGATCTCTGACAAGATAAAGAATTTCAGCGAACTTGGTCTTCCTCCCGTTTTGAGTTCGATCTCGGACGAGGGACGCGGACTTATTCTCGTTACGGGAACGACCGGCTCCGGTAAGTCGACAACGCTTGCAGCGATGGTCGACTACATAAACAACACGAGGAATTCACATATAGTCACGATCGAGGATCCGATCGAGTTCCTTCACAAGGACAACAAGTCTTATGTCACTCAGCGGGAGGTCGATGTCGATACCCGGAACTTTGCGGAAGCCCTGCGCGGCTCACTTCGCCAGGATCCGGATGTAATTCTGGTCGGCGAAATGCGAGACCTGGAGACGATCGAGACAGCCCTCGTGGCAGCGGAAACCGGTCATCTCGTTTTGTCGACATTACACACGCTGGATGCTACTGAGACTCTTACTCGTATCGTTTCCGCGTTTCCGCCTTACCAGCAAAAGTCGATCCGCATACAGATCGCGGGCCTCCTGAAGTCGGTCATTTCCCAAAGGTTGATGAAATCTTCAAAAGGGAATTCCCGTGTTCCGGCTGTCGAGGTCCTGGTTTCGACCCCGCTGATCCGCGACTGTATCCTTGCGGAAGAGAAGACCTCGCAGATTCGCGATGCCATCGCGGCGGGTACGTCACAGTACGGAATGCAGACATTTGACCAGTCGTTGTTCTACCTCTATCAGTCCGAACTCATCACGCTCGACGAGGCGCTTCGAGGTTCGACGAATCCGGATGAATTCCGATTAAGGCTTGCCGGAATTCAGAACACGACGTCACAGGCCAAGGAAGAGATGGAAAAAGTAAGCGGTGTGATGAACGTTCGCGATATGATCGAACGCGAATAGGTCCCACCGGCACTTTGAATAGAAATGACCCGCGAACATTGTTTTCGCGGGTCATTTTTTGTACTTCGGTGTTGAAACGGCACTAGTCTAAAAATATTTCGCCGTTTGCGACTACGACAGATCGCCCGCCAACCATCACCTTTTCAACCGCGCCCTCCGCGCCCGCAACGGAAGCGTTGATCCTGCTCGGGCGGCCCATGAAATCGCCTTGTTCGATAACGAGATCACTTTCGTCGATGGCTCCGAAATGTGTGAGATAACCGGCAAGCGAACCGGCGGCGCTCCCGGTCGCGGGATCTTCAGGGATGCCGTCTGCGGGAGCGAAAAAGCGCGCGTGCACCGCGGAACCATCTTCTATCGTATCGAAAGAGAACACGTAGCATCCGACCGCTCCGTACTGGAGGTAAATCTCACTTAGTACCCTGGGGTCCACTTCGATCCGGCTAAGCGCTGTCAGCGAAACAGCAGGCACATCGAGTGCTCGAATGCCGGTCGAGACGACCGCGACAGGCAGCGAATCCGACACCGCCAGCTCATCGCGCTCAAGTCCCAGGCTTTCTGCAAGCCTGCTCAGATCATCCTCGTTGATTATCGTCGCCGAAGCTTCAAACTCGCCCTGGGTCATAGTAACGAGGTCGGGTTCCGAGTTCTTGAAGTCGATGTCCACCTCAAGAACGCCGAGATTGAGTTCCTGTGCGATCGTGATTCGCCCGGAATCCGGACGAGGAGTGACGCCGAGGCGTGCCAGAAGATTCCAGGTGCCGACGACCGGATGGCCTGCCAGAGGGAGCTCTTGCTTTGGAGTAAATATCCTGAGCTTTTTCAACGCCTTATCGGAAGGCAGCACAAAAACCGTTTCTGAGAGGTTCATCTCCTTTGCGATCGCCTGCATTTCGTGGTCGCTGATACCTTCGCCGTCAGGAAACACGGCAAGCGGGTTGCCGGCGAACCTGTCGGATGTGAAGACGTCCAGCTGATAGAATTCGTGTTTTCTCATCGCTCAATTCCGACCGTAGCAACAGATCTCACGGCCTTTCACGCCGGTATGATATTTATCCGCCCAAACGCAGTCAACTCCACAAGATCAGGATCGATCCTGTGTCCGGCCCTCCCAAAGATCCGCCTGCCGGACGGGGCGCGGCTATGGCAGTGGAAGTGAGAACCGGCGAACCCGCCGCGCCGGGTTCGCGCCGGCCTTTTCCCGGAGGGGTGTTTCGTATCTATTATCTTGACATCAAAGCACTTCGCCTGTAACTTTTAGTTTTACCCGAACATGTGCGATGTGGCGTGACTCAGTACTACCGTGAGTGAATCAATGTTTATTGGCGATTGAAACTCTCATATCTGGTTTATAGACAGACACTTATCACAAAACATCCGGTGCTTAGGTAAAATTAGCTATCCTGCGGGCTGATTTTTTTTGTCGGAAAAAAGGTCCTTTGCAGGGTCGTTCTGAAGAGATCTAAAGCCAGGTGTAGCAACAATAAAACTAAGGAAGTCAACTCAAACCTAAATGTCAAACGAAGTTATCAACGACGCCGAAAATCAGTCAGAAATGCCTGAGTCGGCAATGGACCAAAACAACGAAAACAACGCGGCTGAAAAGGCCGAAACGGAATCTCCTGCAATTGCGGAGGTTCAAAACCAGGAATCAGCTATCGAGGCAGATCTCGAATCCGATGCGTCCGGCGAATCACAGCAGGGCGGAGAGATGGATTTTGGAGCCATTCTCGAGCAGTTCGAACAGGATCAGGTGACCTACAGCACCGGCGAACTTGTGAAAGGCAAGGTGGTCGGAATTTCCGAACACGGCGCGCTTGTCGATTTTGGCTACAAGTCAGAAGGGCTTGTATCACTTGAAGAGTTCACAAGCGAAGATGGTGTGGTAGGCATCAAGATGGGCGACGAGGTCGAGGTCGTTATCCGGACGATGGGTTCCGGTGATGCCCCCCCGAGTCTTTCGCGCTTTGACGCGCAGCGCCGCAAGTCCTGGAATGAGATCGAGAACGCTTACGATGCAGATGCAACGGTTGTTGGAACGGTCACAGCAAAGACAAAAGGCGGTCTGAAAGTTGACGTTGAAGGTGTTGAAGCCTTCCTTCCCGGTTCGCAGGTCGATTCACGTCCGGTAAGGAATCTGGACAGCTACATTGGCGAGCAGATCGAAGCAAAGGTTATCAAGTTCAGCCGAAAGCGGAGCAATATAGTGATCTCCAGGAAGGTGATCACGGATCAGGCGCTCAACAAGGAAAAGGAAGCCACGCTGAAGCGCATTGAGGAAGGATTCATTGAAGACGGGATCGTCAAGAACCTTACGGATTATGGTGCGTTCATAGACATCGGCGGCATCGATGGGCTGCTTCACGTGACGGATATGTCATGGGGCCGCTTGCACAACCCCGGCGAGATGTTCAAGGTCGGCGATAGCGTGCAGGTGAAGATCCTCAAGCTGGACCGGGAAAAAGAAAAAGTATCACTTGGATACAAACAGCTATTCCCTGATCCGTGGGCGACCGTGAGTGAACTTTACCCTGTCAGTACTGTGCAGAACGGCAAGGTTTCGAGTATTACCGAGTATGGCGCTTTCGTTGAGTTAGAGCCGGGCGTAGAGGGACTTGTACACGTTTCTGAGATGTCCTGGTCGAAAAGGCTCAAGCATCCCAAGCATGTCGTCAAGAAGGGCGACGAAGTGGAAGTGCAGATTCTCGGGATCGACCCGGATGAACGCAGGATCAGCCTGGGCATGAAACAACTCCAGGATAATCCCTGGGATTCGATCGGCGAACGATATTCGGTCGGCTCGAAAATTCACGGAAAGGTTCGCAACCTTACAGATTTCGGCGCTTTTGTCGAGGTTGAAGAAGGTATCGACGGCCTCGTACACGTATCCGACATTTCCTGGTCGAAGAAGATCAAGCATCCCAAAGATGTTCTCAGCAAAGGTCAGGAAGTAGATGCGGTGATCACCAATATCGATACCGCGGGACACAGGCTTTCACTTTCGATCAAGGAACTTACCCCGAGTGCGTGGGAGCAGTTTACGAACGAACACAAAGCCGGCGATGTCGTGAAAGGAACGATTTCCAGGTTTGCGAGTTTCGGCGTCTTTGTCGAGCTGGCGGCAGATCTGGAAGGTCTTTGCCACATTTCGGAACTGTCCGACGATCGCATTGAAAATGCGGAAGACCAGTTTGCAGTTGGCCAGGAACTTGATTTCAAGATCCTCAGGATCGAACACGATGTCGAAAAGATCGGGCTTTCACACAGAGCGGTTGGCAAGGCAGATGAACCCGGCATGGACACCAGGTCCTACACAAGCCAGGCAAAAGGCGGAATGGCATCGCTTGGCGAACTTGCGAATTTGAGGTTCGGAGGTTCGGAGGCCGCTCCTGAGGAAGAATCGGAAGAAGCCAAGAAAGAGGCCAAGAAAGAGGCGAAAGCCAAGGCCAAGGCCGAAAAGAAAGCGGCAGCCGCCGAGGCCAAAGGCGATTCGGAAGAGGCTCCCGCTGAAGAAGTTAAGGCTGAAGAGGCAGAGGAGGCTCCCGCTGAAGAGGTGAAAGCTGAAGAGGCAGAGGCTCCCGCTGAAGAAGCTAAGGCTGAAGAGGCAGAGGCTCCCCCCGCTGAAGAAGCTAAGGCTGAAGAGCCAGAGGCTCCCGCTGAAGAAGCTAAGGCTGAAGAGGCAGAGGCTCCCGCTGAAGAAGCTAAGGCTGAAGAGTCAGAGGCTCCCGCTGAAGAAGCTAAGGCCGAAGAAGAGTCAAAAGCGGATGAAGCACCGGCCGCCGAAGCAGACGCAGAGGCGACCTCTGATGAGCAGCCTGCTGTGGAAGCGCCTTCTGAAGAAGAAGAGCCCGCAAAGGCTGCCAAGAAGACGAAAAAGAACGCCAAAAGCTAGTTCGAATCTATAACAAACGCTTTACTGAGGACAAAAGATGACAAAAGCCGACCTAGTAGAGATCGTCGCCCGGGAAGCGGATATGACGAAGAAAGATGTTGAGCAACTTGTGGAGATCATCTTCGACAGCATCGTCAATACGCTTAACCATGGTGAGAAAATTGAACTGCGCGGATTTGGCAGTTTCCGTGTTCGGGAAAGGAATGCCCGGAAAGGACGTAATCCGAAAACAGGCGAACCTGTTGAGATCCCTGCGAAGCGGGTCGCATATTTCAAGCCTGGGAAGGACCTCAAAGACATAATCAACCAGTAGTTTTCGCTCTTGCGTCGGTCAGCTTCAAAGATGGTTGACCATGCGGGGACCGCTTTATGGATATTCTATGGAGTCCTTGGCGATACGACTACATAAGGTCGAACGAGGACAGCAAGGGAACGCCGGAAGTTGAGTGCGTTTTCTGCGGAGTATTAGAAGACCCGGCCGAAGACGATGAGAAGTTCATCGTTCACCGAGCCGGGTATAATTTTGTCATTCTCAACATATTTCCATACATTACCGGTCACCTTCTGGTAGTGCCCTATTCCCACCTCTCAAACCTCTCAGACGCCTCGAAAGAGGTCACTGACGAACTTATGGACCTGACGAAGAAATGCCAGGAAGTTCTGGGCGAGGTATACAGACCGGACGGGTTTAATCTCGGAATGAATATTGGCAAGGCCGCAGGCGCAGGAGTTGCTCGTCATTTCCACATGCACGTGATGCCGCGCTGGATCGGCGACGCAAATTTTATGACCTCTATCGGTGAAACCCGCACGATCCCCGAATTGCTGACGACCACTTTTGAAAAACTGAAAGGAAGGTTTTAGCGGGGGATTGGCAATGATCGAAAACCTGATGGTCAATGAGGTGCCGACAAACAGAGGTTCATCGAACATCTTCCTCCTGACTCCTGACTCCTGACTCCTGACTCCTGACTCCTAGTCCGTCCCCTTCGCCTTAACTTCGGGATCCTTTCGTTCCTCGGACGATTGTCTGTTGATGGCCTCGTCTTCGATCTCTCCGCCGGGACTGATCGGGATGTCGGCGGGGTTCTTATACCTGGGGCCGCGCAGTTCGTCGTCCAGGTCTTTCGGCACAATAATATTTTCCAGCGTCTTCGACGAAGGCGGTGTGTACCCAGGGTAATCGACCCTGGAATGATAGATAGAGACCAGAGACTTTATCATCGACTCCCGGATCTGGGTCAGTTCACGGAGGGTAAGGTCGCATTCGTCAAGCTGGTCGTCAGAGAGGATAGCGTCGATGATCTTAGTGACAATGAATCTGATGTTTTCAGGTGTCGGTTCGCTGAGCGATCGTGCCGCGGCCTCGCAGCTGTCCGCGATCATCATTATCGCCGCTTCCTTGAACTGTGGTTTCGGCCCGGGATATCTAAAGTCGTATTCGTGGACTTCTTCTCCCTTTCCGGCTTCATCTTTCGCTTTCGTCAGGAAATAGTGGAGCGTTCGTGTCCCGTGATGCTGAGGGATGAAATCGACGATCCTTGCAGGCAGCCCCATATCCTTCGCCAGTTTGGCTCCGTACGTCACGTGGCTGATGATGATCCTGGCGCTTTGCGTCGGCTTGAGGCGGTCGTGCGGATTTCTGCCTCTTTGGTTTTCGACAAAGTGTTCCGGCGCCGCCGTTTTGCCTATATCGTGATAGAGCGCGCCGATCCTCGATAGAAGACCGTTGGCTCCGACGACTCGGCAAGCTTCTTCGGCCAACTGTCCCACGGCATGAGAATGCTGATTTGTGCCGGGGGCGCGAAGAGCCAATTGACCGAGAAGTGGAAGGTCTGCGTTAGAAAGCTCAAGCAGTTTAACGTCCGTAAGGATACCGAACAGCGATTCGCAGATAGGAAGGAACATCGCCGTGACAGCCGCCGTCACAAGCCCGCTTGCAAGTCCGCAGCTGATCGCGAGCAGTATCGTGTTCAAGATAAATGGCTGCTGAGTGTATGAGATCAGCGCGACCGCCGTCAAAGCGTTCGCCACGCCAACAAAGACACCTGCGAACGTGACGGATTGCCGGCTCCGGTAACGGCCGATACCGTATACCGCTACTGCCGAAGAAATGGCAGCATAAAGGGCGAATTCCAACCCCCTCGGCGCAAGCAAACCGGCGAGAAGCGAACAGAACAGGCCTGTGAAAAGAGCCGTTCGTCTGTCGGCAAGAAGAGTTGTAAGCAGGCTTGAAAACGCGAACGGGATCGCCAACCCCCAAAGGGTCGGATCGTTCAACGGTGCTTTAAGATTCTGAGCAGCCGTAAACTCGGTTACGCGGAAGAAGATGGCCATCAGAACAGTCTGGACCATCACTATGAACCCGAACATCACAAAGGTCCGCTCTTCGGAGAGCGCGAGGCGGTTTACTAATCCCCTGTGCTGCATAAACTTCCAGGCGACCCAGTAGAGGGCGGTAATGATTGCCAGAAGCCCTAAGAACCGGTTTACCTGGCGACTCGTGTCGCCATAGCTCTTGATTGCGGCTATCTGAGCGAGGACGTCGCGGGTCATGGTGTCGCCTTCGCGAACGATGGTCTGTCCTCTCTTTAGCGAGATCATCACAGGTTCCACGCTCGAGGCCAGGTCTTCCCGTGCTTTTGCCGTAGCCGCGCTGTCGTAAATAGCATTTGGCTGGACCAGCGGAGTAAGCGCCTGTTCAAACGCGTCGACTTCAGCCTCGGAAAGGCTGTTGATACCGTTCAATCCCTCACGCACGTTCTTTCGTGCCTCGGAGAGCGAAGTCCAGCTTGTCGCCGGCATCGACACGGTTGTCTCCGTCGTAGGGTTCTTGGGGTCCGTGAGAGTGATCTCCGACCGGAGCTGAGGCCTGTCCTTGTCGTCGTAGATCGTGCCCTCTGTACTGCGTTTCAGGACGCGGACGACCGAATCGATCTCGTTCGAGCTGAATTTCCTTGCACTGAACACTTCACCGAGATCCTTTCCGCCGGCTCCGTCCCACTCGGCCGCACCTTCTGCGCTCTGTGGGCCGCCCGAAGCAGAGCGCTGGAGCTTTTCCCAGGCTGACAGGAATGTCTGCGAAGCTTCATCCGACGTATTCGACTGAAAATTAAAGATCGGCGTAATGCCCTCTTTTGAGGCGTCACGAAGCCTTTGGGTCTCTTCCTTATTCTCGACGGTGATATCGGCGGGGGCGATAATGCTTTCGCGTGCGATGTCCCCTTCCTGATATCCCGCGGCTGT
Source organism: Acidobacteriota bacterium (assembly GCA_024640445.1). Taxonomy (GTDB): domain Bacteria; phylum Acidobacteriota; class Blastocatellia; order Pyrinomonadales; family Pyrinomonadaceae; genus Aridibacter. Next base: position 12,193 of record JAHEEZ010000015.1, read on the forward strand.
CGTGCGCCAAATCGGATTGTTGATCAGAAGCGTGGTCACGAGCGAAAGGAATGCGAACCCGATCCAGAATCGCTGGTTCGGAGTCAATTTATCGTACGGCTTGCGCACATAAGAGACCGAAGTCTGGCGTAGGCGTTCGAGCGGCGAAACGTCTTTCGAGTGTCTTTTGCTCATAAGGATCCTATTGGTGCGGGCGGACTAGACCGCTGCGCCGTAGATCTCCAGGTCTCTTGCGACACGTTCTCCCATCATCCCGATCAGCGGACGGAGCGTTGCCGGCGATATGGCTGAAAGGCTTACGCATTCGTCATCGTTCTCAAGAACGACAGACCTGCGCAACGCCTCAACTGTCGATTCATCCGTGAGGTCCGCTTTGTTCAAAGCGATTATCAGCGGTATTTCGCCGAGGTCAAGGCTGGCAAGGATCTTGTCAACCGATTCAATCTGGTGCAGTGCCCTTGGATTCGAGGCATCAACGACGTGCACCAGAAGATCGCTGTCACCGATCTCTTCAAGCGTCGCGCGGAATGCCGCGACGAGTGATTCGGGCAGATCGCGTATGAATCCTACAGTGTCGTTAATTATTACTTCCTGTTCGTATGGCAGACGAAGCCTGCGCGCGGTCGGATCCAAAGTCGCGAACATCTTCCGTTCCGCGTAGACCTCGCTGTTGGTCAGCGTGTTGAGAAGCGTCGATTTTCCAGCGTTCGTGTATCCGACAAGTGTAATGATCGGAATGTCGCGCCCAACCCTTGATTTCCGGCGTTCAAGCCTCTGTTTGCCGATCTTCCTGACCTGCTTTTCCAGGTCCGTGATCCGTTTTCTGACGCGTCTCCTGTCGGTTTCAAGTTTCGTTTCTCCCGGTCCGCGTCCGCCTATTCCTCCGGCGAGTTTCGAGAATGCAGAATTCTTGCCGACGACAAGCCTGGGCAAAAGATACTTCAACTGCGCAAGTTCGACCTGCAGTTTACCCTCGCGGGAATTTGCGCGCTGAGCGAAGATATCCAGGATCAGCTGAGGCCTGTCGATGACTTTCAGTTCGGTTTCGTCTGAAAGAGAGCGCACCTGAGCGGGGGTAAGTTCGCGATCAAATACGATCAGGTCGACACCGAGCTGCATCGACCGGATGAGGATCTCGTTGAGTTTTCCGGCGCCCAGAACGGTCTTCGGATGTATTTGATTTCGTCTCTGAATGATCTTGTCGAGCACCAGTACATCCGCCGAAACCGCGAGTTCCTCAAGCTCCGCAAGTGATTCTTCCGCTGTCCCGACCGGTCCAGTGGTCACGCTCACCAACATCGCCCTTTCCCGATCGGTCTGCCGGTTAAGCGATGTTTGGCGGTTTCGCGCCATCTCCGCCTCGAGCGAGTTGATCAGCGTAATAAAGTCCGTATCCAGCTGAGAAGGAACCGACGGTTCCAGAAATTCATACGGCTTGCTTTCGCCATTGCTTGAGATATCTGTCGATGTCGACGGCAGGAGGTGCGCGGAGTAGACCACATCCGGAATTCCCGTTTCGGGGTTTACCCCAATGGCCGACATAAGGTCGAGTCTCAACAAGGCGAGGTCGGTAAGGTCATCAGAGTTAAGGGGCTCCCCAAGAAGATGGGTGTGCACACACCTGAGGCCACGGAATCTGCCTGCAGCGACCCTAACGCGTTTGAAATCCGGCATCTCGATCTGTTTCGAGTCGCCGACCATAACGTACTCGACCTTGCCCCTTCGATTCAGAAGCACTCCAACCTGCCTGCCGGTGTCGAAGGATATCTCGCTCATTTGCCGGGCGAGTTCGGGCGAAACGATCTGTGCGGGTGCCACACGGCGGGTATAAAGCCGCTCGATACGCTTCAACTGATTATGTTTCAGGCCGTCTGTAAAGCCTTGTACGCGTGTAATATCGGTATCCTCCAAACGGGTGCGATTATACCATAGGCTCCGTGGCCGTTCGGGCAGGGCCATGTTGCTTATTCGTTCCGGGGCATCGTAGAATAAACGTTTTCCAGAGGAGAAGGGAAATGACCAGTGAACCCGCAATCGAATCCGTGATGCCCGGATTTTCCATCCCCGGGGGAGAAGTGCTGATTCTCTGCCGAGGCTTCGGACCGGAAGATGCCGGAGGTCTGATCTGTGAGATCGGAGGGACTGAAGCGCGCATCGTGGGCGTTTCGTCTGCGAGGGTTCTTGCTTTGGTTCCAGAGGATGCTCAGTGGGGCGATGTGGAAGTTGTGTTGCGCTCAGCGGATTCAACAGCATCTGCCCGAATCGTGGTCGGAAGAAAGCTTGCAGGTGATCTTCACCAGGTTGCAAATCCCGCGGTAGATCCCAAAGACGGGTCGATCGTGCTGACACGCTCCGGATCAAGAGGCCAGGAACTCCCGGTAACGCTTTTTAGACTTGATCCCGATGGTTTCTTATCGGAAATGCCCGCTGTTGTCATGAATCCGACAGGGGTCGCCTTTGACCCGCACGGAAGGCTCGTAGTTTCGAACCGCGCAGACGGCGAGGTGGTGCAGATCAACAACGACTCCGAGATAGTTCCGCTAGCCGGCGATCTGGGGGTCGCGACAGGAGTGGCATTTGACGAAACTGGCGATATGTTTGTCGGCGACAGAAGTGGAACCGTATATCGGATCGGAACCCTTCGGAGTGCGGAAACCTGGGCAGTTATGGAACCATCCGTATCGGCGTATCATTTGGCGTTTGGGCCGGATGGTGCCCTTTTTGTCAGCGCACCGGGCCTTTGCAGCCACGACGTGATCTACCGGATCGATAGGGAAGGAAGTGTTGAGATCTTTTATAAAGGACTCGGGCGCCCGCAGGGACTGGCGTTCGATGTGGATGGAAATCTCTATGTGGCGGCTTGTCTGAAGGGACGTCACGGTATTGTAAAGATCGCGTTTGACGGGTCATCAGCCGAAGTATTCGTGGCGGGAATGGGACTTGTGGGCTTGTGCTTTACCAGCGCCGGAACCTTGATAGCGGCGACCGGAGACGCCGTTTATGGTATCGAGGTCGGTAAAGAGGGTTTGCTTCCCGGCGACTGAGGTTATGAGAGGCCAAAATAGAAAAAGCGCCGTTTTTGCGACGGCGCTTTTTCTATGAACAGCCAGGGCTGCTAATTGTCGTTGTCCTTCGGGGCCGGGTCCGTGCGCTTCTTCAGCTGGGGCGGGCCCGAATCGTTTGTCGTAGTAGAAGGAGCCGCCAGCGGATCGTCGCCTTCAGGCTGTCGGCGCTTGAGAGTCGGCCGGCCTTCCTCAACGTCATCTATGTCGTCGGGATCGATGATCCCGGCATTGGAAATTCTAAGCAGGTGCTGTTTGACCTTCTGAAACTCCGACGTGCTGATCACGTATTCCTGCTTCTCATCAAACTTCGAAACAAGTGCCAAAGAGTCATCCCGCCTGTCGACCGACTGCGGATGCGAAGAAAAGAGCTGAGAAAATCCGCCTTTCTTCTTCTTGTTCTTTGACGCGAGCTTCTCGAACATCGTAGCCATGCCGTTCGGGTCATAGCCGGCAGCGTAAAGATACTGAACACCGAGCGAATCTGCTTCCTTTTCCGCCCCTCTGCTGAACTTGAAGAACGCCAACGCTTGTGTGAGTTGAGCGGTGTTTTGCAGGATCGCCCCGCCGATACCGCCTGTAAAGATCATGCCCGCAAGGATTCCATAACCGAGCAACTGACCTTTACCCGAATTCTCCATCGCGTGGCGCGCCGCAACGTGGGCGATCTCGTGAGCCATTACGCCGGCAAGCTCTGCTTCATTGTCGGCGGCGATGATCAGGCCCTTGTTTACATAAAAGAATCCACCCGGAAGCGCGAACGCGTTAACTTCCTCGCTGTCGATCACTTTGATAGTGAAAGGTATTTTCGCGTCGGAATGGAGTACAAGATTCTGTCCGACTCGGTTAACATATTCGGTGATCATTGGATCCTCGACCATCTTTGCCTGTTGTTCGATCTGCGAGGCGAGCTGGCGTCCAAGCTGGATCTCCTTTTCGCGCGATCCTCCAAGCCATCCGACAAACTTGTCGAACCCCCCATTGATATTGCGTTTGCCGATCATTGAGGGATCTTCTTCCTTGTCCAGTTTCTTGTTCTTTTCAGGCTCTTGATCGGTTTGCGCAGAAACGCTGATCGGCACAACGGCTATCGCGCTCATCCAAACTGATAGAAAAAGGAAAAACGAAACGACTCGTCTGACAGAGTTGATACTCATAACGATAAAAAACACTCCCTGAAGTTAATGCTTGTGACCGGGGACCACTTGATTATATGAAGCAACGAATTTCTGATGCAAGTTTTTCCTGAAAGGTTACTTCACCCGAAAATCTTTATCTGGCCCCGGAAACCACAGTTAAACTTCGTACAAACATTTTGATTTTGATTGGTTTCCTGTTAGAATTCAGAGTGATCACCGCCGTCCTGGCGTCCGGAATTCAGACCCTGTTGTTCGTATTTTCCCAACCCTTCACCCCCATTCTTTTTCATCGACCCGCCCCTATCTATTTGCATAACAGATGAGCAGCGCCCAGGAAAAAGTCAAAGACCTGATAGAAGTCTGCAATTTCAAGAGTCCAACGGATTTCTATTCAGATCCGTCTGTGACTGTTGAAGCATACCGCTTCACGGATATAACCGCGAACCTGATGGCCGGATGGCTGGATGCGGTCGGTAAGGGAAGCGACCCGGGCGGAATGTGCCGCGCGCTGGCTGGATTCCGCGGTGTGGGAAAAAGTCATTTTGTCGCGCTCTTCGGCGCGATCCTGGGGAACCCCGAACTTCGCGCAAAGATCGACGATTCGCACGTGGCTGCATCCGCGGGAAGCCTTCTGCGGCGGCGCTACCTTATAGCGAACGTACTGCGCGGGACGAAAGAGACTCTTTTCGAAGAGCTTCGCGCCGCGGTCACAGTGGCACTCGGGATGAGCCCGGGATCAGCCCCTGAGGATCTTGAAGGACTTATGGCGGCGGCGGCGGAAAAGTCCGGCGACATGCCTTTCGTGGTACTTGTGGATACGGCGTTTGACCGAAAAGCACGGGTCCAGCGGGACGACGGCACGTTTCTGGCCCAACTTGCGGCCGAGGCGCGCTCGCAAGGCATGTTTCTCGCGGTGGCTCTCGACGACGACATCACCAATGCCGATGGTTCAAACGCAGCGATCGTCCAGCATTTCATTATTGATTATCTGGAACAGGAACATCTGTACAAGATCGTCGACGCTCATATCTTCAGAAAGAACCGTTTGAAAGGGGATGTCGTCGGTCAGGCGTACGCATTCTTCAAAGAGGTGATCCCGGACTTTCGCTGGAGCGACCGCCGGTTCAATTCCCTGTATCCGCTGCATCCGCTGATACTCGAGATAGCCCCGCTCGTCAGACTCTACGCACCTGATTTCGCTCTCTTGTCATTCGCGTCGGAAGCGGGCAAGCGCATAATGGGCCGCCCGTACAGATCACTTATTGGCTTGGACGAGGTTTTCGATTCGGTCGAAGCGACGCTCCGTCTCGAAGATAGTCTGAACGACGCATTTTCAGTCTACGATAAGATCAGCGATCGGATCCCGGCGCTCGTCCCTGTATTTCAGCGGCTCCAGGCAAAGCTGGTCCTTAAGGCGCTGTTCATTCTCTCGCTTGAAGGTGAGGGCGTCACAGCCGGCGAGATCGCCGCAGCTATCCTGATCTATGAAGAGAACGATCCGCAATCGGCTGTTGCGAACGTCGCCAAGTTAATAGAGCAGTTCTCTTCCGTCTTTCCTGACGACCTTTGGCGGGTTGAGGGTCATTCCGGTGAAATTCGATTTAGTTTGAAGGTAAGCGGGAAAGACAACCTGAATCACGCGCTCGCCTGCGCGATCGAACAAGTATCGGACAGTGTGGTCTCTCAGGTCCTGAAGCGGGCCGGCCGAGAACGATACGCCGATTGGACGCTCGATGACGGAAAGGATGATACGGACTGGACAGATGTCGAGGCCGTTTGGCGCGGAAGCAAGAGAAGGATCCGTCTGTTTTGGAACTGGGGAAATGAGGAGATGGACTCGCTTCGGATGCTTTCCGGCGGCGAAGATCCGGATCTTTACCTGCTGATAAACGGACCCGGAAGCAAGCCTGTCAATGGGAACTGCGATGGGATTACGGTTATAACCTGGACTCCGTCTGCGCTAACGGAGGCCGAAGTAGAGAGCGTCAAGCGATACCATCTGTTAGTCAACGACGCTTCCATTAGAAGCGAATTTCAGGAGCAGATGGGAGCGGCCGGACACTCACTTGGCGTTGCAGTCGAAAAGGTCTGGAAACGAGCGTTCTTGAAAGACGCCGCATTTACATCAGGAGGGGAAGAACTCCGAACAGTCGGTTCGATCGAGAATCTTCCTCAGCTATCAGGACTTCTATCGAATCTGCTGGAGCCCGTTTTTGAGGAAATGTATCCCGAACACCCCGTTTTTGAGGATACGCTCGGGTTGCAGGAGCTCTCGCTTCTGGTATCCGACCTCTTCAGCGGCGCAAGGGTCGGCCAGCAAGAGGTCCAGAGCCTCGCGCAAACTTTCGCGCTTCCGCTTGGTCTGGTAGTCCACAACGGCGATGATTTCGTGCTTGAGAAAGAGGAGCGTCTCTTCGCGCTGCACCTTGTCGAAAAGGTCCTCTCGCTTGTCGGGAGCCATGGCGACGAGACGGTCTCTCTCGATTCTGTCTGCAAGAGGCTCAGGGAAAAGCCATTCGGTCTGGCGAAAGAAGCCCAGCATCTGATCCTGTCTGCGCTCGTTGCCCGCGGCAAGATCGAATTCGTTACCGAGAAAGGCGATCGGATCAACCGACGTTCGCTCGACCTGAAGATCATTTGGGACGACGTAGCCGGCATCAGCAAACCGGAAGATGTCCTCTACGGGTCTGCAAGGCTCACTGATTGGGCGAAGATCCTCACGGGCGTTTCACAGATCGAATCGATCGACATCTCCGACGACCGCAAGAAGGTCAAGGCGGCGATCGGAAAGTGGGCAGAAGAGTGGCAGCAGGAAAAGATCCTCGAAAGATTCGAGAATCTGCAATCAGATCAGCTGAACACCAGGATCTGGTACACCGCCATCAACGCGGAAAAAACCTTTGGATCGGCATATTCCGCTCTTTGCGGATTTCTCGACGAGTCCCTTTCTTTGGAAGAATCGCTTCAAAGGGTCGCGGATGCATTTTCGGACTCCGAAGTTGAGTTCGAACTGCGACGACTCGAACTCCTGGCTGTCGCGAACTATACGCACGGAGCATTGGTACGGGAGATGGTGGAAGGCTATCTGTCACTTTGCGAAGTGACGGATGACGCAGAAACGGAGGCCCTCAGAGGGAAGCTCGATGGGCTCCTGGCGGATTTGGTAAAGAGTCCCTCTGCTGAAACCAATTCAATGCTCGAGTCGACATTTGCGGAATTTGTAAGTGCATTCTCGGTGAATTTCGTGAAGGCCCACGATGAGGTGATGAGATCAGAGGTCTTAAAGAAACAAATCGACGAGGTCCTTTCCAGCGATGAATGGTGGGAGTTTGAGAATCTTTCTGCATTGCCGATCTTTCGCCGAAGCCATATCCGGAAGGCGGCCTCGATACTCAGCAGACTCCGCGGTCTCAAATGCGAACGCGATGCGGCTGAAAGCTTGAGCGAAAGACCGTTTTGCGCGTGCGGGTTTCGGCTTAGCGAAGAAAAACTTGTGCAGTCGCTGCCAAAAGAGCTGATCGGCGCGGTGCTTCAGGGAAGCGGAAGTTACCGCCGGACGCTTGCGAAATCGGCAGATGTACTTGAGCCGATTATTGAAAAGCTGGAGCTCGAGGAGGGCACAGAGGCGCGTGAGAGTCTTAAGGCGAAGATCCGTGCCCGAGGGGACGTTTCTCCGATGACATCAGAGGAGATCAATCTCTTGCGCAAGGCCTGTTCGATGATCGAGAACTCGCCTGTGATCAATGTAGCTTATCCTGAATTGTCGGATTTTATGACCGCCCGGGAACTTTCGGACAGGCTAGAAAGCTGGGCATCGGAACTGCCGGACGAGCCGCTTTTCGTCAGTATTTGATGACACCGGTATTTCCCGAAACTCCTTCGGTTGCCAACCCCCCTTTTTCAAATAGCCGTTTTCAATTACACTGCCCGAATGACGAAGATCTCGATAATCGGACCGGGCCGAGTCGGAGGCGCGCTTGCGATAGCGCTTTCCGGACGCGGATTCGTGATCGATTCGATCGTTGCCCGTAATTACGAGCGGGCTTCCGCAATTATTGAGAAGATCGGCGGCGGCACTCGGATCGTGGGCCCGGACCGCCTTGACGAATTGCGGGGTGAGATCATTCTTATTACGACCCGCGATGACCAGATCGCAGAAGTGGCTCTTGAACTTGCCTCACACCCGCCCGCCGCCGGCACGAAGGTCCTGCACACGAGCGGCTCCAGGACCTCTGAGGTCCTTACCCCGATAAGAAATGCGGGTGCCCATACTGGTTCCTTCCATCCTCTCGTTTCGATCAGCGAGCCGTTTCTGGGCTCCACCAGGTTCAAAGGGGTCTACTTCTGCATTGAGGGCGACTCCCAGGCGGTCTCTGCCGCGAACGAGATCGCGGTCTCTCTCGGCGGAAAGCCGTTCGAGATCCCGACCGACAAGAAACCGCTTTATCACGCTGCCGCGGTAATGGCTTGCGGGCATGTTGTCGCTCTGATCTCGGAGGCAGTCGAAATGCTCTCAAAATGCGGACCTGATGAAGCGGAATCGAAACGGATACTCCTTCCCTTGATCGACAGTACGCTTCAGAATCTTCACGAACAGGCGTTCGAAGAAGCTCTGACCGGTCCTTTCGCACGCGCGGACATAGAAACGTTTCGGTCCCACCTTTCGGCATTCGAGGGCGAGCTTTCGGAAGAGGTGCTGTTCGCCTATTTGCTTCTCGGTCAAAGGTCGCTCGAAATTGCCCGGAAGAAGGACCCCGCATCGTCCAATTTCGATCGATTCGCAGGGATGATCCATGATCTTCTCAGCCGAAGGTATTCCTGACCGTTGTAACCCGCGAACCCGGACCGTCGCGGGAACTATTCTTTCGCTTTTGAAATTTCAGGTGTTAAGATAATCGATGCCCCCGGCTCCTGGCCGGCGGACCAAAATGGTATGGCGGCGAAGAAAGAAGAGTTTGAAGAAGAGAAAGCCCTTTTCGAGGATTACATAAGGCAGCAGGGCCTCAGAAAGACGGTCCAGCGGGAGCTGATACTCGAAGTCTTCCTGATGACGGAGGATCATCTTTCGTCTGAAGACCTTTACTGGCTTGCACAGAAAAAAGACCCGAACGTTGGTCAGACCACGGTTTACCGGACGCTCAAACTTCTTACCGAAGCGGGACTTGCAAGGGAAGTCAGGCTCGGAGACGGAAGAACGTATTACGAGCACCATTTTGAACACGAACACCACGATCACATGGTGTGCACGGAATGCGGCCGGGTAATTGAGTTCTTTTCGGCGGAGATCGAGGCGCTTCAGGACGAGATGGCGGCCCAATACAAGTTCCTGCCGACGCATCATTCTTTGAGGATCCTGGGATTGTGCGAACAATGCCAAGAGAGATCCGTGGATATCAAGACGGCGGGGTCAGGAGCCCAGCCGCGGGTCAGGGTAAAAACTACAATCAATTGAGTGTTGATCGATGAAAGAAGTACTGGTTAGTTTCGAATCCGGAGAAAGGGAAGGAATCGTTGCGGTTGGCACGTATCTTATGGATGCCGCGCTGCGCCTCGGTGTAGATGTCGACGACGAATGCAGAAAAGGGGGCGACGAACACAATTGCGCTATGAAAATAGCCGGTGGCGTGGAGTTGCTTTCCGAACCGACCCAATTGGAAATGGAACTGCTAAGCGACGCCGCTCGTAATGCCGGTGAACGACTATCGTGTCAGACCAAAATTGAAAAACCGGGAGAATTATCGATCATGTCAGTCAAGGAAAAGAAAGAAAAAGAGGGGAAATCGTCCGAGGAATCCGGCAAATCTGAAGAATTCAAGAAAGAGTTCGAATCGATGCCGCTTGATGAAAAAATAGCTTCGCTCGTCGAACTTGAGGCGATAGCTCTTGGCGAGACCTTCTCGTACGTGCTGAATTCACCCTATGCGGCGGCCGGGAAACTTATGGACGTGCTTGCCGATTTCGGGTGGGAAAAGGACCGAGCAGACCAGGAATCGAAGAAACCGAAAGAACATGCTGAAGCGGGCGCGAAAGCGGGTGGCAAGAAGGAATCCAAGGCCGCTGCCTCAAAAGAGAAGCCGGTCGCCGAGGACAAGGAGAAACGCAAGGGAGATTAGCGCCGCGCCGCCGGCTGACGCAAGACGGGGCGGCACGAACTGACAGTGAGCGACAAGATCCAAAAACGTAACAACTCGTCGCTGAAGGAAAAGGCCCAATATGCGCTTACCTTCGGCGTCATCGCTACAATGCTCGTTGTGGCGAAGTTTCCGATAGTGGTTATCTTCTTTTTCGGGGTCTTTGCTTACTTTCTATGGAAGGCGTTCTCGCAGCCCGCTCACAAGGGTGTCCGCGAAGTCTTCGAGTTCTACTTGTCAGCGAACGAGATCCTTCGGGACGATGACCGAAAATGGTTCGGGTTCGAAGTTCAGAATGCGATTTCGCAAGGCGAGAGCATTCTTCAGAGGATGCACGGGGCGCCTCCGCTCGTTTATTTCGCGCTTGGCGCACTCTATAACAAGCTGGGAGATCACGAATCCGCCGTCACGCATCTCTCCTACGTCATCGAAAACGAGAATTCAGACGAATCGACCTATCTCCATCCTTCGAGAGATCTCCGCGATTACGTGAACCTGCTGCGCAAGATCGAAAGGGACCCCAAGGAAGCGCCGCAGACTTCTTCAGCGATCCGAACGCTCGAACGGCTCCGCAGGAACCGTGGGACAGTTTTGCTGGAAGAAAGCAGGGAGAAGGCCCCGATTCAGCGGAAGAAGGAACTCGCCGACGATTTGGCCGCTGCCGCGAATGGGGAGCCGGAACGGTCTCACCGGGAAGACGAATCCCTTCTTTCGACAGTCACCGAATCCGGAAGGCGTGAAAAGTACAACGCATCCCGCCAATCCGGCAGGCCCTCCGTGACCAGGCGTTTTCTCAAGAGATCGCGCGGCAGGGATGACGAGGATTTTTCGGACCGCAAGCCGATCACGGAAGTCCTCCACGACATTTACGATAAGAACATCCAGTAACCTTTCGGCGTTTTCGACATGCTGCCGAGCCCCCTACCTTTGCGCCTTTAGCGCGTTCGCGTTTCAATCCGTATAATCGAGGAATGCAAACAGCAGAGATCGTGGCGATCGGCTCTGAGCTTCTTACGCCCACGAAAACAGACACCAACAGCCTCTGGCTGACCGAGCTTCTCAACGAGATCGGGATCGAAGTCAAGTTGAAGACGATCGTCGGCGACGACGAAATGCGCCTTGAGGAAACGCTCCGGGATGCATTGGACCGTTCCGATATCGTGATCACGACCGGCGGACTGGGACCGACCGAGGACGACATTACCCGGAGAGTGACCGCTCGTGCCCTCGAGCTCAAACTTGAGTTCAGGGAGGATCTGCTTGAAGATCTGCGAGAACGGTTCAGGTCGTTCGGCTATGAAATGCCCGAAAAGAACCGTCAGCAGGCATTTGTCATCGAGGGCGCAGAGGTCCTTCCTAATCCGAACGGGAGCGCAGCCGGAATGATGGCCGAGAAAGGCGGGAAGATACTTGCGGTGCTCCCGGGACCACCGCGCGAATCGAGACCAATGTTCGTCAACCATGTCTTGCCGCGGCTTAGGGAATCAGCAGGTACGATTTCGGTCCGGCGGAGAAGCATCATGGTTTCCGGGTTAGGCGAATCAAAGCTGGACGAACTGATAGCTCCGATCTACACACAGTACTCGAATCCGGTTACCGCGACATTGTTCAGCAGGACAGAGGTCGAGGTGCAGCTGACCGCGACTGCTCCGACGTCAGAAAAAGCGGACGCGTTGAATGCCGAGCTAACTGAACAGATATCTGAGAAGCTCGGGATCGCGGTGTTTTCCACGAACGGCGAGACGATGGAGGAAGTCGTCGGCCGTTTGCTGAAGGAGCGCGGCGAAACGCTTGCGACGGCGGAAAGCTGTACCGGTGGCCTTGTCGGCGAGAGGATTACCGAGATCCCGGGCGCATCCGAGTACTTTCTGGAAGGGGTCATCACGTATTCAAACGAAGCAAAGACCAGGCTGCTCGGTGTGCCTGCCGATCTGATAAGCGCGAATGGCGCGGTCAGCGCGCAAGTCGCCGAAGCGATGGCTCGCGGAGCCAGGGAAAGAGCGGAAACCGATTATGCAGTCTCAATAACCGGGATCGCGGGTCCTGAAGGCGGGACCGGGGAGAAGCCCGTTGGAACTGTCTTTGTCGGGTATGCGGGACCGGACGAGACCATGTCAATGCGTTTCAACCTTCCGGGCGACAGGCACCTTATTCGCTGGCGGGCGAGTCAGGCGGCACTTGACCTCCTGCGAAGGCAAATACTTAAGCGCGGATAATTCACTGTGCAAGGTACGGAGAAGAAGGCGTTCAGAGCCCGTCAAGCGACACCTGAAAAGGAGAAAAACAATGAACTTCAAGAAGTTACCTATCACAATTATCCTTGCTTCTCTTGCCTTCGCGTCCACCGTCTTCGCTCAGGCAGGCGATAAGTCCTCGAACACGCGCAAATTTTTCGATGTGACAATCAAGGAATCCGATGACACGAAGCGGTTCGATATTGACGTAACATATCCCGCCCTGGCGGAGCGTTCAGCTCAGGCTGGCGCTTTCAACAAAGCGGTCAAGGATCACGCTGAGATATCTGTAGCGGAATTTCGGAAGATACTCGACGAGATGACGGACGAGGACCGGTCATTCCTTCCTGACGGCGTCAATTACACTCTGGACATTGGTTACTCGATCGACTACGACGGACCGGCTGCCATAAGTGTCAGCTTCGGCGAATCGACCTACACCGGAGGCGCGCATCCGAACCACTGGACGACGACACTTAACTTTGACATGAAGGCTGGAAAGCAGATCACGCTCGAGTCGCTTTTCAAGCCTGGAAGCAAATATCTGAAAGTGATCTCGGACTTCTGCGTTGCGGACCTGGTCAAACAACAGGAGAATAATGCCGACAGCGATTGGATAG
>JAHEEZ010000423.1 GCA_024640445.1 Acidobacteriota bacterium
AGATGGAAAGGATGCCCGCAATCAATAAGTAGCGCAAAGAATGCTTTGGGCGTTGACGCCCGTTCAACGGACCATCCTTTCGATTCTGTCCATCCTGTTAGATTTCCTAATCAATTCTCACGATCCGTCCCTCCAGCTTCGGTGAGATCGTCGCATTGGGCGAATCCTTGATCGCCTTCTCGAACACGTCTGAATCCTTTGGAGCTCCTTCCGCGCCTGAGATCAGCTTCGCCTGCGAGAACATCGTGTAACCGTCGCCTCCGCGCGAGACCAGAAAATCCGAGGTCGCAAGCGTGTACGACTTCGATTCGTCAAGAGGCGCGCCGCCGACCTTGATCTCCACCACGCGGTTCCCCACGGGCTTTGAAGCGTCAAACTTAAAGCTCATCCCGGATACCTGCGGGAATCGCCCCGGCTCGCTGTCCTCCGCGGACCGGGCCACCGAATGTTCAACCACCTCTTTCAAAAGCTTGCCGGAGAGTTCGATCTTCACGATCGGGTTGTTGAACGGCAGCATCGACAGCACGTCGCGTTTTGTGAGAGGTCCGGGATTATAAGTAAGGTCCGCTCGGATCGACCCTCCGTTCACGAAGCCAATATCGGCGCCGACGGAATTCCGGTAGGCGTCCGCGATGAAGTCGCCGATGTTCGTCTCCTTCGTCCTTGCCGAAACAGAGAGCGCGTCGAGGGTGACGCCGGTCGCGCCGACCCTGACCGAAAGCTGGTCCAGAAGGTCCCTGTACCTGTCGACGACGGACGTAAACGCCGGATCGTCGGGAATCTCGTCCGTGACAGGTATTACTTCCCAGTCCAGGCTCATCAACTTCCTGGTCTTCCTGTCAAAATTAAGGTTGAACTTTCCCAATTCGCGCGCGTCGGCGGTCATCTTGAAGATCGGAGTGCCATTCGAGCTTGATTGAAGCAGACTGTGTTCGTGTCCGCCGAGTATCAGATCGAAGTCGGCGCAGCCCGCAAGGCGCTTGTCTTCGGCCATGAACAGATGTGTCAGGCCGACGACCGCGTCCACCTTCTCAACTGCCCTGAGGCGGCCGACGATCAGGTTCGCCGTCAGGCAGTAATCGGTGATCTTCAAAGTGTCGTCCATCGAAGACGTCTCTTTCGTTTCGGGAAGAAGGAGGCCTACGATCGCGATCTTCACGCCGTCGAACTCGCGTATGACGAATTCGGGAAGATCGGCGAAAGGCTTTCCGCTGTCGGCATATACCACGTTCGCCCCAAGCCACTGGAACTTCGACTCTCCAATTCTTTTGAGCAGATCGGCGGTCTTGATATCGAATTCGTGATTGCCGAACACCGAGTAGTCCAGCCCGATCGCGTTCCAGGCATCGATCATCTGCGCGCCTTTGTAGGTCCGGGTCTCGACCGACGGCGAAAGCGTATCGCCCCCGAGCGTAAAGATCAGGTTCGGGTTTTGCGCTTTCGCTTGTTTCTTCAACGTAAGCAGCCTGGCGAGTCCGCCCCGCTTTCCACCATCGACCGGTATGAACTGGTAGACGTCATTCACGTGTATGAACGTTACGCGGATCGGCGAGTCCGGATCGGACTGTGCGAATGCGAACGTTGAAAAGAGTGCAAGGGCGATGAATGTGAGTAGAAGTTGTTTGATCGAGTTCATAACGGATGTTCCTATGCTTGGTCGCATCGCGACCTTGTATATTAGCCTTGGCCTTCAGGCCACGGATGAAATGCATCGGACTGGCCGAGCCGCGCAGCGGCGTATAATTTAGTTGAAGGCTTCCGGATCGTGTGGTCAGCGCCGCCGCTAAAGCGGCTTACAAGGATTGTGCGGCCTTTACCGCACACGGCGCCTTCGGGCTTGTGTGTGGCTACTATATGCCCACCCGCTCTGCGGACTCCGCGGTCAAATTCTTTTCATTCGCCGTCCGGCGAATGCTGCAGGCGGGACGCCCGCGTTCCATCCACTTCCAAATATGTTCTTGCTTCCCAAAGCTCCGGGAAGAACTTCTTGTCAAGCGTCGTCCTCAGGTAGCCCGCGCCAGCAGAGCCGCCCGTGC
>JAHEEZ010000424.1 GCA_024640445.1 Acidobacteriota bacterium
AATGATTCGGCCCCGCCTCGCCCGTCGTGTCCGGGGGAAGAAATCCCTGGCCGAGCTCGACCGTATCGAACACGGATATGCCCTCGAAGCTTGTGGAAGGAGTCGGCAGAGGATTAGGTCCGAAAGCTGCCGGAAAATTGCTGCGTGATGAATCGGTACCCGGAACGATCGTTGTGGGGCCGACCGAATCCTTTTCAAGTTCGCCTCTGCCGAGGCGCGAGTCCGGTTTCACTCCATTGCTATTGCTTACAAGCGGGTCCGGAACAGTTACAGGACCTCGAAAGGCAGGCATATCGCGTACGGGTCGGGATACGGCGAATCCGTTCGCAGGTATCTTGACGGGATCTCCGAATTCCTCGGACCGTGTGGGCCCGATTTGAGCCTGCACATTAATGGCTTCAAAGGATCTTTCAGAATAGAAGCCGATCGCAGCGATCAAGAATACAGCTACCAGAAATGCAGCTAAGACGAGCGCCGGACGGCGTACGCCGGAAAGCAGGTGCTGGTGATCGGTCATGCTCCGATACTAACTTAACGCGGCCTCCCTTTTCCAACTATATCGACAGGAAAAGGTTGACCTAAATGAATAATGAAAGGCCCACTGATCGTCGATCAGTGGGCCTTTCTGACTGAAATGGTACACCCTGCAGGACTCAAACCTGCGACCTTCTGATCCGAAGTCAGACGCTCTATTCAACTGAGCTAAGGGTGCTTATCAGGTTTCAATGATCAAATGTCAGGTATCAATGGTTATGTGAAAGGGAGTAACCATACATCAATTACTTGAATACGGTCACATACGTTTCCTGAAAATTGATCGCTGATCGTTGAAACTTGATCATTGGTTTTGGAGTTTTTCGCGAATATACTTCACGACCGCCTTCATCTCGTCCTCTGACAATTCGCCTTTGAAAGACGGCATTCCTTCATCTATCACTCCGTTCTCAAGCGTTTCGATGTATTCCGAATCCGGGTCCTTCTTCATCTTCTCAGATGTCAGATTCTCGGCGTTCAATGTGCGGCCGCGGATCTCAACCTTACCGCCGGTGCCGTCCACTTTGTGACACTTAGTGCAGTATTGCTTAAACTTTGTTTCACCGAGGGCGACCTCGCTGGGCGTTTCCGGAGCCGCGGGCGCAGCCGGCGCGGCGGGCGCTGCCGGCGCTTCAGGAGAAGGATTTGCTCCACTCTCGGTCTGTGTGCAGGCGACTGCCAGAAACAAAGAGAATACAAAGATCACGGTCAATTTCACAAGGCGCATCACTAATTTCCCCTATCGTTTGCTTGAAAACTTTTGAGAGTTTAACTTAATAGCTAAGTGACTTGCAAAGCGTAGGGCCCCTAAGCGCGAACGTGATCCCGGATCGGTCGCGCAAAGTGGTCAAAGGGAAAAGGAGACGATCATAGAGATCAGGAAACTATTGTCCGGAGGCGCCTGGCGAAGTTCGGAAGAGTCGTTCGAGGTCCGTTCGCCTTACACAAGAGACTGTCTTGCCCGGGTCGCTTCTGCCGGGGAGGATACCTTTCTTGAATCGGTTTCCGAGGCGGGACTCGCATTTGAAAAGATGCGGCAACTGCCAAGGTTCCGGATCGCTGCCGGTCTCCGGAAGATCTCCGAATTGATAGCCGCGCGTTCGGATGAACTGACGCGCACGATCGCGCTTGAATCAGCAAAACCGGCCATCTATGCACGAGGCGAGGTAAATCGCGCAGTCGCTACTTTCGCCTGGGCGGCTTCGGAAGCAGAACGCTTCGCCGGACAAATGGTGCCGCTCGACACCCAGGCGAGCGGAAAAGGGAAGACCGGGTTCTCTTTGCGCGTTCCGAAAGGGATCATCTACGGGATCACGCCGTTCAATTTTCCCCTGAACCTTGTCGCGCACAAGGTCGCACCCGCGCTTGCGGCGGGGAATTCGATCATCATCAAGCCGAGCCCAAGGACGCCCTTGACGGCACTTCTCCTCGGGGAGATCTTCCTGGAAAGCGGCCTCCCGAAGGGCGCGCTTCAGATAGTCCCGATGGACGTGAA
>JAHEEZ010000425.1 GCA_024640445.1 Acidobacteriota bacterium
CAACTTAACTTCGCCGGTTAATTGATCTGTTTCCGGGACAGTATATGCAGATTTCCCCTGAACACATAACGCCATCGGCGTATGAGCGATGAAAGAGCCCCAGATTCTGCTCTCTGGAAAGAATTGTTTGTTGGGTTAACCGGAAAATGGAGAAGGCCCGGTCATATCGACCGAGCCTTATCGCTTAATTGATATGGGTAGGGCAGGTGTTGATCCTCGTAAGACAGCAGTCGTTTCGCTTAGTTAAAGCGGTTCTCTTGCGTCTCGGGACGGGCCGGGATACCTGCGGCCCAGTCAGCACCTGTTCCCTTCACCATCGGATTTTCTGATCCGGCCACCGACTCAGATGCGAACTCGATCGGCTTTTGGCCCGGTTTGCGAGTTGCCCGCACCCAGTAGTGGATCAAGAGCAGCGACAAAGCGGTGACCGGCAGGATCAACATACTGCCTTCCGCGCCGAATTCCCCGCCGCTCAGCCACTCGGGGCCGGTTGGCGTCTGCGCGATCAGGCTCGGCGAATCCTGCCCGCTCGCGGCGAAGCCAAAAACGGACGCCTGGAAGAAATTCCAGCCGAGATGGATCCCCATAGGCAGCCAAAGGTGACCTGTCTTCAGGTACGCATAGATCAACTGGGGAGTGATGAACGCGATCATAAGGCTGGACAGGATGGTCGCGTTCGGGTTGGTCGCGTGTATAAAGCCAAACGCAAGCGATGAAATGACGATGCTCCATTTCAGCCCTACGCTTGGAACCAGGTTCTGAAAGAAGTAGCCGCGAAAGACGAGTTCTTCCCACCATGCGACAACCGACAACTCAAACACAACTGTGAGCGCGACCGGAATGGCTGCAAGTTGCATCCCCTTCTCAACGGCGGTTCCGTCCATCCACCACGTGAAGCCCTTGAAATCGATCAGACCCAGCGACAAAAGCACGATGAACATGGTCGCCATGACAAGCGCGCTGTTTACGATTCCCGAAATGACATCGAGGACGGCGTACTTGTCGAACCGCAGACCTAGAGAGACAAACGACTTCTTGTCCAGATAACGGCGGGCGACGAACACCGCGACCGTTGCCGAAACTGCCAGGATCGTGAACTGAAGGACCGAGCCCTTCTTCAGGCTCCCCAGGATCGCTCTGACCCCGATCATCGCCACGGCGGTGGTCGTGATAAGGAAAACAAAGAACGCCAGCAATCGCCATCCAGCGCGCAGGAGACCGGTATCCGGATTATTGAAGTATCGTTTCATAGGGAATCCCTACGGCATTCTTTTGTCAAAAGTTGCGTCGAACTCGGATTGCCTCATTTGGCTAAACCGTTACGGGACAGATCTATGCGAATTCCAGGCTCCATCGTCGTGCCGAAAGTCGGGTGACATTCCATCCGTAAGAATGGAAGGAACTGCCCCGATCCGGCTGCCCTCTATCATTGAGAAATCAATCAGACACCCGGTGCGTACCTGCTTTAGCACTCTTAAACCCTTCGTACTGGCGGGACTTTGAAGTTAGAATTGAGCCGTGAGATTGATCTTCCTGGATTTCGACGGTGTGCTGCGGCGAGAAGGCTCTCCGCTCTATCGGCTGGAACGTCATCTTGTGGCGAACCTTGAGTCAGTTGTTCTTGCGAGCCCCGAAACAAATGTCGTGATCACCTCAAGCTGGCGGGAGGTTTATGGTCTGAGTGAACTGAAGGGGCTCTTCTCTTCTGAGTTTGCGCAACGGATAGAGGGGCTCACTCCCATCGCACGCATTCGCGATGATCATTACCGGTACAAAGAGGTCCTTGCCTATCTGAAGCAAAGGCAAGAAGACGCTGCGTGGATCGCGATCGATGACGATCCGCTTCACTACCCCCCAAATGCCCCCGTACTCCTGACCGACCCAGGGAAGGGATTTGATGAATTGGCTGCGACTCGATTAGCCAGGATCCTGCTCGGTGCTGTGTGAGTGCCGTTATGTACTCCCACCTGTTTAGGATCAGAAGATGGTAATTCTAGACCAAGCCTTGGGAGTTTTCAGCTTACGGTAA
>JAHEEZ010000196.1 GCA_024640445.1 Acidobacteriota bacterium
CGACCTCCTGACGCTCTTCCTCAGGAAGCTCATGGTCAAGAAAAGGGGCGATCTTGTTTCTTAAATGCTCTTTCATCTCTTCCTAGTTAGTGAATCGTGAATCGTAAATCGTGAATAGAATGGAGTCATCTTCAGGCAGAGGTTGAGCCGTCTAGCTTGAACTGAGGAAGGTGAAAGAAACGCGAGGATAAATTCTTTATTCACGAACCACCAATCCAGTGTTCACAATTCACCATTCACCACTCACAATTCACCATTCACGATTCACAGTTAACCGATCTTCAGGTGCGCCAGTTTCTCCGCGAGCTTCCTGTGTCCGCGACTCAAGCGCGAAGCGACCGTGCCCTCGGAGCACTCGAGTACCTCTGCCATCTCCGCGTAGGACATTCCCTCGACGTGTTTCAACACGATCGTCGCCCGAAACTCAGGCTTCAATTCCGCGACCGCCTTGCGAACCTCGGTTTGCACGTCGAAACGGTCAGGAATCAATGCAGTCTCTTGCTCCGGCACTGCCTCTTCCTTTTCAAACAGGTCCCCGAAAAACAAAAACCTCTTTCTTCGCTTCTGCTCATCGATACAAAGGTTGATGGTGATCCTGTAGAGCCAGGTCGATATCTTCGCATCGCCGCGGAACCTCTTCAGGCTTGTGTACAGCTTGAGAAAGACCTGTTGGGTAACATCCTCCGCGGCCTGTTTGCGGCCGCCGAAGAAATTGAGCGCGACCGAATAGACCCGCCTCTGGTTCCGGCGAAACAGTTCTTCGAACGCCCACGCGTCCCCGGCCTTCACGGCCTCGACCAGGTCGCTGTCAGACGCGTTCTTGTCCATAGAGCGCGCACGGTTCATCGCAGAAAACGATAACACTATTTCTCCGGCAAGATCAGATTTCGGGTGCCCCGCAGTATGCCTTCGGAGTCCTTTGTGAGTTTGATGACGTTTCTGAAGCCGCCCTTCTTCTCCGATATGTTTCTCGGTTCCAGGAGGGGATCGCCCTCGAACATTATCGAATCAACCCAGTCCTCTTTTCGGTCAAGCCCTGTGATGGTCATATGCACATGCGCAGGGTCTCTCCTGTTTGGATACGGCTCGGGCCTGATGGTGTAGAAGGAGTATTTTCCGTCTTCGCCGGTGAGCATCCATCCGCGATACTTCCCGTGGCGGTGTTCGCCCTTTCGCCCGTAAATGCCTTCGGAATCCGTGTGGTAAATGTAGACCAGGATGTCTGGAGCGGGAGTCACGCCGTCCGGATCAAAGACCGTACCCTCGACGATCATCCGTTCACCGGCGTCCCCGTCCTTCACCAATTTTGTTTTCCAACGGACGTCGTCCGGAACGTCGCGCGCGCCGCACCATTCGCAATTTGGGTCCTGTACGCCATTCCTGCGAAGCGCCTCAAGCTTGCCGCTTGTGGAGGCCGCCGCATGTGCCCCTTTTCCGCACCCGTAGAGAATAGGCACCAAAGCGGCGCCGAGAGCGGTACTGGACAGAAATTCGCGTCTGTTCCAGGAGATTTTATCCATATGAGTTTGTCCCTTTGATTTCAAGTGTCGATAATGTGACTGAGTTCGGGGCGGATTTCTTCCCGGGCGATCTTGAGGCAACGGATCCAATTTCGACGAAATGCTGGAAACTGAAAGGCTGATCTTAAGAAAGTTCGAAGAAGCCGACGCGGACGCGGTCTTTGCAATGAGGAGCGATCCGGAATTGATGCGTTATATCCGGGAGCCGAGCAACGATCGCGAGGAATCCGTGAAGTGGATCGGGCTTACCTCATCGCTTCTGGACACCGAGGAAATCGGGATTTTTGCCGTTGTCGAAAAGGCGACGGGTGAATTCGCGGGATGGTGCGGTACGTGGAAGATCCCGGAGACGGGAGAGATAGAAGTTGGCTATGCGATCGCAAAGAACAGTTGGGGCAAGGGTTTCGCGACGGAGGCGGCAACCGCAACGGTCGAATATGCCTTCAGCAGACTCGGGCTCGATAGGATCGTTGCTGTGGCGCGTCCGGATAACGAAGCTTCAATAAACGTAATGAAGAGGCTTGGAATGAAGTACGTGCGGACGGGAGAGTTCTACGCAAGAGAGCTTGTTCAGTACGCAATAGAGAAAGAAGAATGGGATGCGCGTGACAGGAGAGCGAGAAGATGAAACCGATCCTTACTACCGAACATTTGTCGATGCGGCCTTTCGCCGAGAGTGATCTCGACTGGCTGGTGTCGCACAGATCGGATGGCGACGTAAGCAGGTACCTCGGTGGTGCCGAATTGCAGACTCCGTCGTTCGTTCTCAAGAGGCTAAGGTTCTACATGGACTGCTTCGAGCGACTTGGTTTCTCGATGTGTCTTACGACATGGAACGAGACCGGACGGGCGATCGGAGTGTCCGGTCTTCAGCCTTTGGAAAAGACCGGCCACATCGAAGTCGGATATTCCTTCGAAAAAGAGTTCTGGGGAAAGGGTCTCGCGACCGAGGCCGCTGCGGCGTGGCTGGAATTTGGTTTTTCCAAGGCAGGGCTTGAGCGAATCGTCGCGGTTGCGGAACCCGCGAACATAGGCTCGACACGGGTGATGGAAAAGCTGGGAATGACCTTTGAAAAGACCTCGCTCAGCTACGGCCTTCAAGTCGTTCGATACGCAGTATCCAAAGAAACTTTTCAGAAGCGAAACGCGGAAACCAACCCTGCTTAGTAGCGGATTTTACGCAAACGCTCCGTGTTGGGTTAGAATGAACAGGTGAAACCGAACGTCCCAAGGCTTGTCGCCGCTATCCTTGCCAGCTTGTATTTCTTCACTGTCGCCTACAATCCGATGGCGGACGGGTTTTGGAATTTCCTGAACTTCGTTGACCTCCCGATTCACGAAACCGGACACCTGATTTTTCGGCTATTTGGTGAATTCATGATGATCGCCGGAGGATCGCTGTTCCAGATCATCGTGCCGGCGATCTTCGTCGGGTATTTTATCAAGCAGGGAAAATTGTTTTCGGCCGCGATGGTCTTATTTTGGGTCGGTCAAAGCATTCTCAACGTGTGGGTTTACGCCGATGACGCTGTCAAAATGCAGCTTGTACTGACTAGCGGGATGACCGGCAGCGAAGGCAGTTTCCACGACTGGAATTACTTGCTCACGCAAACTGGCCTGATGGGAAACCATGGCGCCATATCTTTGTTGATCCGAGCCGGCGGCACACTGGTCATTCTCGGCGCAGCAGGATCAGCTATCTATCTATCTTTCTTTAGGCAGGCGGAATCGCAGACAGATCTATGAAAGCAACTTTGATCACAGGCGCCTCGGGCGGAATCGGTGAAGCGTTCGCGCGAAGGCTGGCTGAGGAGAAGCACAACCTGGTACTTGTGGCGCGCTCCGAGGACAAACTCGCGGCACTTTGCGACGAGCTTATGCTCGAGCATGGCATTACGGCACACTATGTGGCGATCGATCTCAATGATTATCAAGCGGACCTCCGCTTGTTCAAAGAGACGATCAATCATGATCTTGAGGTAGACTGGCTGATCAACAACGCCGGATTTGGCTCGATGGGGCCTTTCGCAGATCTGGATCTGGAGCGTGAACTGGATATGGTCGGCCTTAATGTGATGGCGCTGGTCGCCCTCACGCACAGGTATCTGCAATTAATGCTCGACGCCGGAGAGGGGACGATAATCAATGTCTCCTCCACAACCAGCTTCCAGCCGCTACCTTTCATGGCGACATATGCCGCCACAAAGGCGTTTGTCACTTCTTTTTCCGAAGCTATCGCTGAAGAATACCGGCCCCACAACATCAGGGTCCTGGCGCTTTGTCCGGGTGGAACAGACACAAATTTCTTCGATGTTGCGAAGATCGACGAGCCGATCAGAATGAAGGGAATGCAAACTCCCGAAGAGGTCGTCGAGAACGCGTTGAACGCACTTGAGCGAGGAAAGACGACGATCGTCTCCGGCTGGAAGAACTATGTTGTTTCCCGGGCGGCGATCCACGTGCCGAATCCGCTGGTCACAAAAGCGGTCGCGCGGGTGCTAAGGCCAAAGGTGGAAAAGGACCCGGATCAAGCTGAAGATGAGGATGATTCATAGGCCGTCCCGCTGCCGGGCCTTCCTTCCGAAACCTCGACCACATTCGCGGCCGATCCAAATCTCTCGACAAAACTCTCTTTGGACGTCGTGACGAACGTCTGAGTCTTCCCGTTCAGGTATTCCAGAAGCTTCCCGATCCGTCGATAATCCAGTTCTGCGTCGATATCGTCGATCAGGAAAAGAGGGTATTCCGCGTGCTGTTCGTGATAGACCGAAACGCTCGCGATCAGTAGCGACAACAGCGCGCTGCGCTGCTGGCCGGAAGACCCGTACTTTCGCATCTCGTGCCCGTCAAAGTTGATCTCCAGGTCGTCCCGGTGCGGCCCTATGAGGGAATAGCCCGAATAGAGCTCAGCCTGGACACGCAGCGAGAGTCGCTCCGCGATAAGCGACTGGTAATCAGACAGATCGCCCTTGCCCTCTAACGAAGAAGCATATCGGATCGTGAGTTCTTCTCTTTCGAAAAGCTTTCTTACAAGGGCATCGTTGATCCGTTCCACGAAGCGCACCCGTGCTTTGTGGATCCTGGTCGCCAGGGAAATAAGTTGGTCATTCCAGGGGATCAGCAACTCAGACACCTTTTCGACCGGGAATTCCTTCTGTTTCGAGTTCTGCAAAAGAGAGTTCTTTTGCCGGATCACGCGGTTGTAATCGGTGAGTGTCTGAATGAAAGGGGGGTAGATCGCAACGATCCCACCGTCAAGGAACTTACGTCTGGCGTCCGGTGAGCCCCGGACAATATCGAGTTCGTCGGAATTGAACACGAACGCGTGCAGCTGGCCGAGAAACCGCTGGACGGTTTCTTTTTTGCCATTGACCGTCAGCGTCTTTGTGTTGCCTTCAAGGATCACCTGCAATCCACGAACGATCTCGGGACTCTGACGCACGTCGCCTTTCACGATCGCACCGCTTTCGCCAAAGCAGATCGCCTCTGAGAGCCTCGAGGTCCTAAATGATTTCGTTGTCGCGAGGAGATAGATGGCCTCAAGCCAGTTGGTCTTGCCGTGCCCGTTGTTTCCGCAAATGATATTCAGGCCGTTTCCGCAGAGGATCTTTCCCTCGAGATTGCGAAAATTTTCCGCCGCAACCGACTCAAGAAGCATGCGGTATGGTAGCATACTATGGGCTTAAGACTTTCCCGCCCGATTCTGGAATACACCCGGCTATCGCAATCTGTGTTAAATAGTGTTGAACACACGCATCAGCACTGATATACATGCCTTCAGTCGGGGAATAATCAATGCGCTCATTCATCATTCTGGCTCTCATCCTGGTCTTTTCTGCGTTCACATACGCCCAGCAAAATTCGGGACAGGCCGCTCAAAACTTTGTAGAAACCACGATAACCGGTGAGAATATCGAACTTGACCAGCTCAAAGGCAAGGTCGTGGTTTTGACGTTTTGGTCAACGCGCTGTGAGATATGCGCGGCTGAGATCCCCGGATTGAACAAGCTTGTCGACAAGTACGATCCCAATGATGTGGTTTTCGTAGGCCTCGCATGGCAGGACAAGGCAAAGCTTGAAGAGTTCTTCAAGAAGAAGCCATTCAAGTTCAAGATCGTACCGCAAAGTCTGGGCGTCCTTTTGAAGTACGCCGACCGTGATTCGCAGGGTCGATTGAATATGGGATTCCCTTCGCATTTCGTCGTGAGCCAGGACGGGATGGTGGTCCTGAAGGACAGCGGATTCGACAAAACCAACAAGATTGATTCGACGATCTCGAGATTGCTCTCGAGTAACGTTGCTAAACTAGACTAGCTTCCTTACCACCATTGGAACTTGTCGCCCGGGCCTCACGGCCCGGGTCTTTTTTTAGTGAGGAAGGAACGCAGGCGTCTCGCCTGCAACGAGCGAAGCTCGAAGAAGCTCGCGCCTGACGGCGCATTGGGCAGGCACTAGACCTGCCCCTACGATCTTTTCTGCCTCCTGGCTTCCGTTCCCTCATTTGAGTCTTCTCTCGTGGTACGCTATATTTTCAATCTGCCGCTCGTGCGGAGAGGTAGCATAATTGGTAATGCAGCGGTCTTGAAAACCGCCGCCCTTACGGGCTTGCAGGTTCGAGTCCTGTCCTCTCCGCCACACGTTCATCCAACCCCAGACTTTTCCCTCTTCAGTGTAATTTTTTCGTAATCGGAGCGTCCGGTACGCCGATTCCGTTGATTTGCCTTGCCATTCTGTTATAAGTTAAGTGCGAAATGAATGACCATTCATTCACTTGAGGATTTTCGCCTTATGGCAGTTTCAAAAAGCGCAAACCCAACGACACGGTCCTCGACGCCCGACAAGCGCGAGGCGATCCTCCGCGCCGCGATAAAGGTATTCGCCCGGAAGGGCTACTTTAGTTCGAAAGTATCGGACATCGCAGGAGCGGCAAAGATCGCTGACGGGACCGTTTACCTCTATTTCAAGAGCAAGGAAGAGATCCTTCATTCTATTTTCAACCGGATGATGGAGCAGTTTATTTCCGAAGGAAAGAAGGAACTGGAAGGGATCGAAAATGCGGACGACAAACTCCGCCGCATAGCGGGCCTGCACCTGGAGAGGCTCGGTGCCGACCGCGATCTTGCTATCGTCTTTCAGGTTCAGCTCAGAGGCTCGATCAAATTTATGCGGGAGTTTTCCGCGGCGGGCTTTTCTGAATACCTTGATCTCATCCGGCGCGCGATCTCCGAGGGCCAGGAACAAGGCCTTTTCCGAAAGGAGCTCAATCCCGTGCTTTGTTCGAAGATCCTATTCGGGGCGCTGGACGAAATGGTTACAAACTGGGTCCTTTCGAAGAA
>JAHEEZ010000197.1 GCA_024640445.1 Acidobacteriota bacterium
GCTTGCGTCAGAAAATCTGCCTTTGCTGACCGAAAAGCTTCGCGTTGAGTTTCCGTCCGCGGCGTTTGTTGATTCATACAGGAAAATGAGAAGGCATCTGGGACACGCCTGGCCCGTTGATGAGACGGCATCCTCAAAGGGATTCGAGCGAAAAAGTTTCGGAGGCTATGCCCGTTTGCGAACCGTTGCGACAGACAACGAAGCGCAATTCACTCGATTTTCAAGATTGCAAATATCGCTCTTCAAAAGGGATGACTGAACCCAAAAACTCGAAGATGGCAAGAAGGACAAGGAAAGAGGCAGCAGTTGAAGGTGGCCGTCCGGCGGATCTGACGTACGGCATCGCTCCTGTTCTTGAAGCGTTGCGCGCAGACGGAGGCCGGGTCGAAAAGATTCTCATCGCCGAAGGCAAACAGCACGGACGGATCGCCGAGATCAAAGGGCTTGCGAAAGAAAAAGGGGTTGCGATCAGAACAGTGCCCCGGGGAGTGATCAGCGGACTTCTGCCGAAGGAGGCCAATCACCAGGGAGTCGTCGCTCAAATCGGCTTCGCGGGTTATGCGGATCCCGACGAATTGCTTGCTCGAATTTCGGGAGGTGAAACATCGCTCTGCCTCGTGCTCGACGGGATTGAGGATCCTCATAATCTGGGCGCGATCATTCGCTCAGCCGAGTGCGCGGGCGTTAATGCGGTTTTCATTCCGGAGAGGCGTTCGGCGGGTCTGAACGAAACCGTGGCCAAGACCTCTGCCGGGGCGGTCTCGTTCGTCGACGTTGCGCGTGTAACGAACGTAAACCGGCTGATAGATGAGCTAAAAGAACTCGGATTCTGGATCATCGGCGCGGCGGGCGAAGCCGAAACCGTTCATTTCAACTGGGATTGGAACCGCAAATGCGCCCTTGTGCTTGGGAGCGAGGGTTCGGGACTTCATCGCCTGACGAGAGAAAAATGCGATATCTTGGTTAAAATTCCGATGTATGGAAGAATAGACTCTTTGAACGTCTCTGTCGCCGCCGGCGTAATGCTCTTTGAGGCGGCGAGGCAAAAAGAGGCGGCAGCAGCAAAGACTGAGGGAATCTGAATGTTTTGTCCAAAATGCGGTACTGAAAATCCTGAAGACGGAAGATTCTGCAGGAAATGCGGAACGGATCTTAGTGCTGTTTCAAAGGCCATAGGTTCCGAGACCCATACGGGAATGGATCTGATGAACCCGGGATTCGGTTCGGATGTTGACGTGTCAGGAGATGACGCATCTTGCTTCTCTCCCGGTTCCGGGCGCGGCAGGCGGAGATCTAAAGACCCGGTGGACCTTTACGCCGCGGGCCTTAGAAGTTCGATCTTCGGGTTCGGGTTTCTTATCATCTCCATCCTTCTGTTTTTCACGAATGTGGCCGGCGGGCAGACGTGGTGGTGGGCAATGCTCTTTCCCGGCTTCTCAATGCTGGCAGGTGGGATAGGAAATATAGCGAAATCAAAGCGGCTCGAAAAAAGAATGGCTTCCCCCGCCGCAGCCAGACCGGCATCGATCGGCGCGACTGTGAACCAGGTGCGTTCGCTCGAGGAAGGGAAGACCGATTTTGTTCCGGCCTCGTCTCGAAAGAGTTTCGAGACAGGCGATCTTGTGCCGCCGAGTGTGGTCGAAAGTACGACCAGGCATTTGAGGATGGATACTGAAAGCGAGACGATGACGCTGCCTGACCTAAAGGATGCGGATTAGAATTCGAACCCACATGCGCGATAGCGCGACGATTTGATCATTGCCGGCGCAGGCACTCTGCGCCGGTTTTTTTATTGTTTGCAGGCGTTTCAACCCGGGTCAGGCAGTAAAGCGGTACTAGCGGAACTTTGAAAGCATGCCCCCGGAGATCCGGTCCATTATCCTGTAGTATCGTTTCGGAAAGAGTCTTTGGATAGCACTTATCTGAGCGGCGTCGCTGCCGATCAGGATCCTTGGGTTCCTTTTCATAATGCCGCGAAAGATTATCTCCGCCGCTTCTTCCGCCGATGTCCTGGCGACCTTATCGAGGATCACAGGGGCGATCCGCTTGTCCTCCTCAGGCGCGTTCTCACCCTTCCTTGCTGATCGGGCGATGTTCGTCTTAACGCCGCCGGGATGAACGCAGGAGACAGATATATTTGTGCCGTACAGTTCGTGTCGAAGGCTCTCTGTAAATCCACGGACCGCGAATTTGCTGGCGCAGTAAGTCGATTGACCGGGAGGCGCCATAAGTCCGAACACGCTCGAGACATTGATGATATGGCCGGCGCCCTGGCTTCTCATTATCGGAAGAAAGACCTTTGTCCCGTAAACGGTTCCCCAGAAATTGATGTCCATCAGCCATCGCATGTCGTCAAGCGAAACCTGTTCTGTCCTGCCGACAAGGCCGACTCCCGCGTTGTTGACAAGGTGTGTCGCCGTCTTGAATTCGTTCAGGACCGTCGCAGCGAACCGTTCGATCTGATCCGGTCTTGATACATCGACCACGTCCATCAAACAGGGCACTCCAAATTCAGCGAGAGATTCTGCCGTCTCCTTGAGTGAGTCCTCATTGACGTCAGAGATCGCGATCCCCTTGATACCTGCTTTCGCAAAGCGTTGTGCGAGAGCCCGCCCTATTCCCGAGCCGGCTCCAGTGATGACCGCGACTGATTCATCTGTGACGGACATTTCTTCTTCGGGTTTCTCCTACTTCCTTACCAGGGCGCGCGCGCTGCCCGAGTTGCCGACAGCGTCGAAGACTCTCAACGCAACAGCGAACTCTCCGGAGCCAGGTACTTCGATCTCAACGGTGAATTGCTCCTTCCTGCTATCCGGTATCCCGTCGTCCGCATAGACCGTCTTCCAATTGCCGCCGTTTACGCTGAACTCGGCACGCGTGATGTAGCTTGAACTTTCACTGGCGTCAAATTTCACCGTCACCTTGTTCCCACTGACTACCGGAGATCCGATCGCGATCACCGTCGGAGGCGTGTTGTCTATATTGAACGGATCGCTGGTCAGGTCGCTCGTGAGCGCGTTCGACACGGGATTCGAAGGTAGATCGCTGGCGGCCACTTTGAAAACATATCGTCCATCCGCGAACGCAAGTCCGTCAATCGTGAAGAACGGCTGGCTGACGTCTTTTTCAAGCAGTTTGAATTCGGCGTCGCCTACCTCTTTGAAATAGATCGAATAGACAAGCGTATCGTCATTCCTGTCCTCCGCTTTCCAGGTCAGCGATTTTGCGCCTCGCTGGTAAAGTTTTCTGGGGGCAATTGCCGGGACGACGATACCAAAATCGGCGGGATCCATTCCGGATGTTTCTATGTTCGGGTCGATCGGCACGGAAGGATTAGGTGCGAGTCCCACGTTTGCCTCCAGGACCTCGATCGAAAGTACTTCCGGAGCGATGTTTGTCGGAAGGTAGGAAAGGTGCACCTCCGAAAGGCTCTGTTCGGCAGTTCCCACTTTGAAGACTGCGCGCCACTGTAGAAACCCAGCGTGGGGGCTGGATATTTTGTCGCCGGAAGGATCGTTGTATGAACCGCTCCAGCCGCTCCAGGTTTCGTCCGGAGTCTCGGTATTTCCGCTTCGGGTCTGGATCTCAACGCCGCCTTTGCCGCGCCACCAGATCCGGCCCCACGAAGCATTCCCCTTCGCATCCAGCACCGGAGATTCGTAAGTCGCGGCTGTCGTTCTGTCGCCGCCTATTTTGAAGAGCTTTCCCTGATTGCTGGTCGCAGCGAAAAGCCGGTTGCCGAAGACCCCAATGCTCGAAACCTGTCCTTCACCTGTTTGAAGCGCGAGCGTCTCGCGGCCGGAGTTGGTGACGCTAAAGATCCTGCCCTTGTCGGAAGTACCGACAAGTACTCCGTTTCCCGTCTGATGAGCATAAACGGAGAAAGCTGATACCTCGGACGAGCTCCAGATAATATCCGTCTGGCCAGAAGGAAGTATCCGGTAGACCGCCGATTTTGCTCCGGTCAGATCATACCTGCTTTTCTGCGGTGTCGGATTTGATGGCTGCGCACCCTTCGACTTCGCGGCAGTTAAAGACGCCGCAGGTTTTGCGGTGTCGGATTTCGCCTCAACCGAAGACACGGAATCTCCCAGCGCCAGGGCGTACACAGATCCGTCCATCCCGATGACGACCTCATGAATTTCACGCAGAGATGAATCAAGCAGAGCGAACGGTCTTCCGTCCGGTCCGAAGCGCAGCAGGAGCCCCTCGGAATCCGTGCCCGCATACAGGTTTCCCGACTTGTCCGCAGCAAGGGAGATGATGTGTGTTTCGCTGGAGTCGAACATCACCGAATCTGCCGCCTTTGCGCCGGCAGCGGACACCCGATAGATCTTGCCATTCTCACCGGTCCCGATCGCGAGATTCCCATCAGCCAGGACCGCGAGCGACCAGATATACTTTTCACCGGGATCGAAATAGACGGATGCCTTTCCGTTCTCAATGCGGTAAACCTTCCCGTCAGGCGAGGTTCCAACGAACAGTTCTCCGTTCCTGCCGACAGCGACAGCCGAAACGTTCAGCTCGTCAAGATCAGCGAGAAGAGTAGAAGTGCCGGAAGTGTCGATCCGGAAGACCTTGCCGTCGGAGCCTGTCCCCAGGTAGATATTTCCCTTCGAATCAATGGCGCTCGACCATATGTAGGGCTGGCCGGTCGCGGCCATCTCTTGTAGGCCGGGGGCAGGAGTGATAGTACCGTCAAAGCCGATGGAAACGCCCCTGGCTTCGCCTTTAAGCACGTCATTGCGGGAGTTGACCGTCCAGATCATAGGCTCCGAGGCGGAGATGGTCTGAAACAAAAGGCCGACAGTGGCCAGTAAAAGGGTAATTCTTTTCATTTGGTCGGATTGATGCCTTTGTTCTTGAATACGGGGAATTTAACAGGTTAAAAAATACACGAAAACCGGGGAAAGTTCTATTATCCTGATTCTGTCGTCTGCCAGACCGCAGGGTTTAAGTTGAGCGGATCAGTCCTCTTGGCTCTCCGCATTCGACGTGCTTCTTGGTTCCGGCTTTTCTCCACGGCCGTGATGGACCGAAAGGAATCTGAGGGCATCCTGAAGTTCCTCGGCGTCTCCCGTGATCAATCTCGCGGTATGTTCACGCGTGAAATACGCCCAGACCCATTCAGTTAGGACAAGCAGGCGGTTTCTGAATCCGATCAGGGTTATGATGTGGACCACAAGCCATGCGAGCCACGCGAAGAAACCGGACATCTTGAACCGGCCGAACTCAAAGATCGCCTTGTTTCTCCCGATCGTGGCCATCGAACCCTTGTCCTCATACTTGAATGGTAATCGGTTCTCGTTCTTCAGGTCCCGCAGGATGTTTGCAACCGCGCTCCTGGCCATCTGGATCGCGGCTGGCGCGACTCCAGGAACCAGTTCGCCGTTCTCTTCTTCCACATGCGCCATGTCACCGATCACAAACACATCGGCAGTGTTTTTGAGAGTAAGATCGTCTTCAACCAAGACTCTGCCCGCCTTATCGGTTTCGGCTCCAAGCATCTTTCCGACCGGTGAAGCCGCGACTCCCGTTGCCCAAAGTACGACACTCGCGTCGATCCATTCATCGCCGACCTTTACCTCACCCGGTCTTATGTCGGTTACGAAACTGTTCAGCCTTACATTTACACCCAGTTCCTCAAGGTCCCTTTTCGCATGATCAGAAAGACGGTCGTCGAATGTTCCGAGCACCCGGTCGGAGCCTTCGAACAAAGTGACCTTTGCTTCTCTCGTATCGATCGCCTTGAAATCCTTTGCCAGCGCCTGCTTCGCGATGCCCGCAATGGCTCCGGCAAGCTCGACGCCGGTAGCGCCTCCGCCGATCACGACGAAGTTGAGAGGATCGTGTTTTCCTGTCTGGATCGCCTCGCGTTCAGCGAGTTCGAAAGCCAGCAGAACTCGCCGTCTGATCTCGAGTGCGTCTTCGACCGTCTTTAGGCCGGGGGCGTCGTCTTCCCAGTCGTCGTGCCCAAAGTATGAATGGCGGGCACCTGCGGCAACAATTAGATAGTCGAATGCGACTGTCTCTTCGTCCTGTAAGACCACCTTCTTGTTTTCCAGATCGAGCCCTGTCACCTCGCCAAGAAGCACTTCGACGTTCTTTGCCTTTCGCAGGATACGTCTTATCGGAGAGGCGATCTGTCCCGGCGAAAGCACCGCGGTCGCCACCTGATAGAGCAGAGGCTGGAATGTATGGTGGTTTTTGCGGTCGATGAGGGTGACGTTGACCGGATTGTTCTTCAGACGCTTTGCGGCCTCGAGTCCGCCGAAACCTCCGCCTATGATAATCACTCGGGGGGTGCGATTCGTTGGTTTCATGTGCGATTCTCCCGACACAACATACAAGTAACTGTCACGTAAAGTGCTTCACAGGAATCGTTCTATTGAATTCATGGTCTTGAAGATAACGCCTGATGTCATGCGACTCGGTTCTTTTGAAATGCAGTCCGGGGACTAGTCTACCTGCCGGATCTTGACCAGAGATCCTAGATCGGAGCTCAGCCGCGAGGCCAAAGCCGAAGCGGCGGTTTCACAACCTTGCACTGCTTTTCCGAAACTGATCACAACCTCCGCATCCCCCGCCTTCGAGGTGGTGAAGAATTGTTCAAGTTGGAAGGGAATGGAAAGATCAAAGCCCTTGGAACGGACAAATCTTATCTGCGGGTTATCGTCGAGTTCCGCTTTGTCCTCCTCAGAAGCGCACTGGGTTCTGTGAGTAAATGGCAGGCCGCTTAATTTGGCGGACTCCAAATCGCTGTAGTCCAGGCCGCCCGAACCGTCGGTGTG
>JAHEEZ010000016.1 GCA_024640445.1 Acidobacteriota bacterium
GTTACCAGCAGGGTGCAAGGTATGCGAACGGAGAGTTCATACAGGTCCATCCGACCTCGATACCCGGTGAAGACAAGCTGCGATTGATGAGCGAATCGGCGCGCGGCGAGGGTGGAAGGGTATGGGTGCCGAGAACTCAAGGCGACTCGAGGGAACCGCAGAGCATTCCGGATTCAGAACGCTGGTACTTCCTTGAAGAGAAATATCCTGCATACGGCAATCTCGTACCCCGGGACATCGCCACGCGTGAGATATTCCAGGTTTGCCTGGACGGCTACGGCGTAGGCGGCGAGAACCAGGTCTTTCTGGACCTGAGTCACATTCCGGCCGAGACGCTGGACCGAAAGCTCGGCGCTATCCTGGAGATCTACGAGATGTTCGTCGGCGACGATCCGAGGCACGTCCCGATGAGGATCTTTCCCGGAGTCCACTATTCAATGGGCGGGCTTTGGGTCGATTTCGAACAAAGGACGAACGTCCCGGGTCTTTTCGCCGCCGGAGAGTGCGATTACTCGATCCACGGTGCGAACAGGCTGGGAGCCAATTCGCTAGTCTCCTGTGTTTACGGAGGATTCACGGCTGCGCCTGCCGCCGTCGAGTACGCTGCTAACGTTGACCGCGGAGAGACCGAAACGAACGGCATCTTCGATGCTGAGCTTAAAAAACAGCGGGAGATCAACGACGAGATCATCCACAGCGAAGGCGGCGAGAACCAATACAAGATCCACGACGAAATGGGCAAGATGATGACCGAGAACGTCACGGTCATACGGTACAACGACAAGCTCAAGGAAACGGACGACAAGCTTCTCGAATTGATGGACCGATTCCGCCACATTTCGATCAACGACTCGAATCTATGGGCTACGCAGGCGGTTCCGCATGCGCGGCAGCTTTGGAACATGCTCCAGCTTGCCCGCGTTATCACGCTTGGCGCCCTGAACCGGAACGAATCGAGGGGAGCCCACTACAAACCGGAATTTCCGGATCGCAACGATGATGAGTGGCTGAAGACCACGATCGCCGAGTACGCGGACGAGGCGCCCGTTTTTTCTTACGAGAATGTTGATACAACGCAGATAGAGCCCAGGCTCAGAGACTATTCGAAGAGCGGCAAGGCTAAGAACGGAAAGGCTGATTAACAATTTAGGCAGTGTGGTGCGGTTTTTCCGTGAGCGCATTGCTTTCCTAATCCTATGACGGCAACAAACGGCAATGGACAAAAGGCCAGGCTGACGAATCCACCGGAAAAGATCCGGATCAACGTCAAACGCCGGGAAAAGCCCGGCGCCCCGCAATACACGGATACGTTCGAGATCCCGTACAGGAGGAATCTGAACGTCATCTCCGTGCTGATGGATATTCGGAAGAATCCGGTCAAGGCGGACGGGACCGAAACGACGCCTCCCGTTTGGGACATGAACTGTCTGGAACAGGTCTGCGGGATTTGCACGATGTTGATCAATGGAAAGGTGAGGCAGTCCTGCTCGGCGCTGATAGACGATATTCTGCTTGAGTCCGGCGGAAGCGAGATCACGCTCGAACCGATGACGAAATTTCCCAATGTGCGTGACCTGAAAGTGGACAGAACACCGATGTTCGATCACCTGAAAAAGGTCCACGCATGGGTCGAATTGGACGGCACCCACGATCTGGGACCGGGACCGAAGACGTCCCAGGACACGCAGCAGGAACGCTATGCCTATTCAAGGTGCATGACCTGCGGTTGCTGTCTTGAGGCCTGTCCGCAGTATCACGATGACAATTACATAGGTCCCCAGGCGATCGCGCAGGTCAGACTGTTCAATATGCATCCGACCGGCAAGATGGACAGGGACGAGAGGCTTGACGCCCTGATGGACGACGATGGGATAACAAACTGCGGGAATTCTCAGAATTGCGTTCAGGTTTGCCCGATGAGTCTTCCTTTGACTCGCGCGATCTATGAGACGAACCGGGAAGTGACCGTTCACGGGCTTTTTGGATGGCTCAGAAAATAGGCTGTCATCTATTCACAAAGTGAAAAAGCCGGCTTCAGCGCCGGCTTTTTCTATTGGACCGATGGGATCACGGGAAGCCCACCGAAATCTTCGGGAAGCATTGGTTCATGCTTTGTAAGATACGTCTTGACCTTGTCAAAGCTCATCGGCTTCGAGAACAGGAAGCCCTGGGCACCCTGGCAGTTGAGGCTTCTAAGTCTTTGGAGTTGTTCTTTGTTCTCGACTCCTTCAGCTATCACCTTCATCCCGAGGTTGTCTGCCAAAGCGATGATCGTCTGCACTATCTCGAGGTTACTCCCCTCCTGCCCCATCGCTTCTATGAATGACCGGTCGATCTTTAGTGTCGAGATCGGGAGTTGGGTGAGATAGTTGAGATTTGAATAACCTGTTCCAAAATCATCCACGTCTATCTCGACACCGAGTTGTTTCAACTCTTTCAACATTTTCACCGCGTTCTCGCGATGTTCAAGAAACACGGATTCCGTGATCTCGAGCTTGAGATTGGCAGCGGGGAATCTGGTCTCTTCCAGAACCTGCTTCACTATGTTAACGAATTCGGTATTCCCAAACTGTTTGCACGAAATGTTCACGCTGAGGATCAACGGCGGAACCTTGTCCGGGTTGGATCTAAGAAGGATGCCTATGTCCGTGCAGGCCTGGCGCAAGATCTGCTCGCCAAGTTCGTGTATAAGCCCCAGTTCTTCTGCGATCGGAATGAAATTGTCCGGAGGTATAAAGCCCTGTTTCTCGTGCCGCCATCTCGCAAGTGCCTCGAAACCAACCGTTTCTTCGGTCTGAAGCGAATAGATCGGTTGGTAGTAAACCATGAACTCTTTGTTCTCAACCGCCCTTCTCATGTCGGTCTCGATCTGGAGGGCCGCCTTGGCCACTTCGTGCATTGAAGGATCGAAGATCTCGTGCCGCGCTTTGCCGGATTTCTTTGCGTGGTACATTGCCGTATCCGCGTCGCGCATCATGTCCTCAGCTGTTTGGTGACTCTCGCCTAGGTTCAGAATGCCGATGCTCGCCGAACTGTAAACCTCGTTCCCGCCGAGATCGAATGCCGTCGAGAATTTCTCCTGGACCCTTTCTGCGATCCGTATTACATCGGCGCCACCGCCCTTGCCTTCGACAAGTATCACAAACTCATCTCCTCCGAGCCGCGCGACGAGGTCGTTAGGCCTCAGGCAGTCTTTCAGCCGGCGAGCGATCGCAATGAGCAGCTGGTCTCCTACCGGATGTCCCAGACTGTCGTTAACGACCTTGAACCTGTCGAGATCTATGAACAGAACGCTGACGTCATAGGAAGGATTCCTCTCCGCCGTTTCGATTGCAGCCTCAAGCCTTGAAAAGAAGAGCGCCCGATTCGGCAGTCCCGTAAGCGAATCGTGCGTCGCCTCGTACTGGAGTTTCTCCTCAGCGCGTTTCTTGTCTTCGATGTCCTGTATCTGAAAAATCAGATTTCGTTCGTCTTCATCCACGCTCTCCACGGGAGAAGCGTTCCAAAGTGTCCATACCTGTCTGCCGTCCTTATGAAGGAAACGCTGTTCCAACTGACACGTTTGGACCTTGCCCGAGTGAAGCTCATGTACCTTCACAAGCGTATCACCGAGGTCCTGAGCAAATGTCATCGACTGGAAATCCGTATCAAGGAATTCTTCCGCATTGTAGCCGAGGATTTCGCAAAGTGCGCGGTTGACCTTGAGCCACCGGCCGGTTGCCGATACCAGAGCTATTCCGATCGGAGCGAAGTCGAAGGCGCTCCGGAACCGTTCTTCAGATTCCCGCAAAGCGTTCGACTGTTTCTCGAGAACGGTCGCGTGCTCGCGGGCCTGTTCGGCCTGTAGCAGCGAGATTTCTACATTCTCGAGGTACATCTTGTAGCTCAGATAAACCAGGAATATTATCGGGAACGTTGCAAGCACTACTCCATAACCGATCCAGTGGTTCAGCAGCAACAACAGGCCTGCCGAAAGCGCGCCGATGGCGTAGGTAAGGAAGGTCCAGAGGAAGTTGTTCTTCCAGGTCTCCCAGACCGGCTTGTTGCTCTTCAGAGATCCGTACACTGCGGCAAAGGTCGTATTCGTCGCAAACTGCGTAAGAGCCATGACGCACAACCCGATGATCAGGAGATTCCAGTCTCTGGTTTGTACGAATGTCTGCACTCCTTTCAGGAGCCCCGTCCACTCCATGATGTGTGCCACGGTCAAGGTGCAGATCGCCATAACCGCGGCATTGGTAAAGACGGTGATCGTTTTCTTGCAGAAACGCCAAGAAGAAATGAATGCCTCGGCACAGGCAAGGACAATTGCGATCTCGCCTCCGTAGAGAAGAAGGGCGAGGAACACAAAGGTATCTGATACCGCGATGTGGGACTTAAACCGAGGGATCGGGATCGTAATTCGCGATCCCAGGCCCAGGGTGAGAGTGGCGAGCAGCACCAGGTAAAGGTCTATCCGCCCGTAAGGCAGATACCAAAAGGCATGCGCCATGCAGAAAACACCGGCGGCGACTATGCACGCCATGTAGATATTTAGTTTCTTACCGTTATTCATCAGCGCTGGGCGCAGCCTTCCGGAGAGGCATTGTCCGGTTGTGAGAAGAATGGGTTAGTCGGTTGAATGGGAGGATCTTTTGGGAATCAAAGAAAATGGTATTGCCGGGCGCTTTCTACGCGAGGCAATACCATTATGTGGCATGACAACAATTTTGTCTATTGTTTTCTTATATTAAACAATAATTGTCGTACAGCAGTCAGTTGAGTGATACCCGGCTTTCTCAAAGCTCCTGTGCGCCGCCTTGAATTTCAGGTTGCTGAGCATGCAAATGTTCTCAACCCTCTTCAGCAACTTGGCGCTGAGGCTCGCAAGACACTTTGGACCTATGCCTTTACCCCTCATTTCCGGTGAAACATAAACGCCTTCCAGGTAGATGACCTTGTCCGCTTCGGCCACGATATCCGCCTTGAAGAGGAGTTTTCCGTCTTCAAATACCACGAATGTTCGGCCTTGGTCGATGCGCCTCTGACACCTTTTGAGAAATCCCTCCGGATCTTTTTCCATAGGGTTTTCACCGCTTTCAATGAACGCTACCTCGGCGTGTGCTTCGGCGATCTGGTCGATCTCCTCAGTCTTTGCCGTTCTGATCTCCCATTCGCAATCCTGAATCAAGAACGGGAAGTTCAATTCGAAGAGCTTTTCAGTGAATACGTGCTTTGGTTCAGCATTCCCTTCCTTGTAGAAATCCCAGAACCTCTCGATAATCCTCCCTTCAGACATCATAAGGTAGACCGGGGTTTCCGATTCTTTCGCCGCCAAGGCAAACGCCATGAGCGATTCGTCCGATCTTGCTTCGATCAGTGTTGAGTGGCCGATTAGAGCGACGCCTTCAAGACTGCCGTCCGCTGACCTGTAACCAAAGTACCTGCCGCGATTGAATTCGCTATCGAAGCCGTTGTCTGCCAGGAAGCTGGCTATCACAACCGTGTGGACCGGGCGGATGTTCAGGAATTCCAGCACTTCGTTCCTATTGTTTTCCCCCAAGACCTCAAGTCTTGACAGGTCCGGTACTGCGACCTTGGGTGTGAAATTGTTTGGTTGATACCTCTGTGAGTGATCAACACTTTTGACAACTTGTAATCTCATCGTCTTATCCTCCTAATGGATATGTTTAGTGTTGATAACTAGTCACCAAAGATCGCGCTAGCTGACGTGGCCGATCGCGTTGACCGGTCGCTTAGAAGAACTCCGTCGCTCATCAGAACACCGTCGCTCATCAGGACGCCGTCGCTCATCAGAACTCCGTCGCTCATCAGAACTCCGTCGCTCATCAGAACTCCGTCGCTCATCAGGACACCGTCACTCATCAGAACGCCGTCGCTGACCAGGACGCCGTCACTCATCAGGACGCCGTCGCTCATCAGAACTCCGTCGCTCATCAGGACGCCGTCGCTCATCAGAACGCCAAATCCGAGAATGATGTTTCCGCTTCCCAGACTGTTTCCGTCGCTGGCAACCACCCTCGCTTTAAGGACAAGGCTGCCGGTATAAGCAAAGTTGCTATTCAATATGTAGTTGAAGTCGGCGCCGTGAGAGATTCCTTTCTCGAACCATTTTCCGTTCCGGTATACGGTGTGGAATTTAGAAGCGAGCTTCGAACCTTTTACGTAGCCGTGGTTTGTCAGAAGGCCTTGCGCCCAGGTGAAGCTGCTTCCGTTCAAGGAAGTCGAAGCTGTCGGCATCGCCATATTGGAGGCCAAAAGATCATCACCTGAAGCTGCGTTGTTGAAGTTCAGGTCTGTCCGATAATTTTTGGCAAGCCGAATCGCGCCCTCGATGTTCAGTTCACCTGACCCTTGTTCGAACATGCTGAATCCGTTCAGAGGTTGAGCCGTGTACTCAAAGATCATCTTCACCATCGACGGCGTCAGGTTGGGGTTCATTTCAAAGAGAAGTGCGGCCGCACCCGCGACAACCGGGGTTGCCATCGATGTTCCGCTCATCTCCATTACATCATTTTCTTCACCGTAATAGTTTCCACCCTCAGGGATCAGGTTAGGATAGTTGGTCCTGAGGTACGCGGTGCTATCTGCGCTAGGCGCAACGATCTTGTTTCCCGGCGCAGCGAGATCGGGCTTGATCGCGTTGTCATAGATTCGTGTGCCGTCAGTGCGTGTGTAAAAGCTTCTTGTTGGACCTCGCGAGCTAAAGCTGGCAATTCCGTCGTCAGACCTGTCTTCCGTCTGAAATGTATTGACAGCGCCAACTGTAAGGGCTGACGGATCGTTTCCGGGAGAGTGGATATGGCCATACAGTTTTTGACCTTCGGGCCCTTTGCCTTCGTTGCCGGCTGCAGCGACGACAAGTACTCCAAGAGAGTTGAGCTGTTGAACCTTGAGATTTACCGGGTCGTTGGTGTAAGAATCGATCGCAAGCCCTCCGAGGCTCAGGTTTGCAACGCGAATGTTGTACTGGGCGTGATTGCTGATCAGCCAGTCAAGCGCGTTGAGGAGCCATGAAGTCTGACCCATTCCGTGACCGTCGAGAACCTTGAGGTTTATTATCTTCGCGTCTGGAGCGATACCTTCGAACGCGCCGCCACTTCTCGAGTTTCCGCCAGCCGCGATGCCCGCGACGTGGGTGCCGTGACCGTAATCATCCGATGCGTTTGCATCCGAAGTGAAGTTCTTGCTGAACACGACACGGTTTCCAAAAGCCTGATGGGAGTCGACGCCGGAATCGAGAACTGCGATCCCAACGTTTGAACCGTCCAGGCTGTTCAACCAAGGCACCATCGTGCGGGCCATGGCCGCACCGGAGGTCGTTTCGATGTGTCCGAGCTGGACCATCTGTCGATCCGGAGACATGTAGTTCAGAAAACCGCTTTGTGAAAGAGCTTCTACCGCTCGTAACGGCATGTTTACAACCATAGTGTCCGAGTTGCCGATGCGATCGCTCATACGGACCCTGTTTTCCGCCATTATCGCTCGAAGCGTCGGATTGTCAGCGTCACGGGTTTGAAGGATCACGTCCAGGCGCATCTTGCCGGTCGGATCTTTCGCCATCAGATCCCTGATGTCGGACGAGACATTGTCACCGCGGTAGCCATTGTCCGATCCTTTGGAACGATCGCCGGTCTTCGTCACGATGATTCCCGCGCCGTTTGTGTCTCCAACCATGATCGGATTGAAAAGCGCCGAAAGTTCCGCATCGGTGGTGATCCGTTCGATGTATGAAGCTCTGGAGCTCCCGCCGATCAGCTGAAGCCTGCTTTCGAGGATCAAGCGGTTAAAGGTCTCGTCACCACGCAGGGCCTCGACAAAGTTAGCCAACTCATCGACAAAAAGTATCGCACTGCCATTAAGGCGCGCGACATCTCCGACGATCTGACCAAACTTCGAAGCGACGTCATTGTCACTCGTAGAGTTCTTATAGACCTTGTCAACTTCGAGCATTAGAACGGCCTTCGCTTGCAGTACCGGAGGTACCTGACCGGAGGCGATCTTCGCCGACAAGGCTTCAACAACAAGTTCGGTATCTTCACCGGCTTCGTCGATGAGCGCCGGCTGCCGAAGATCATTCGCCAGGAGCACTTTGACCAACTGCGCGACCTCGCGGTCGTACTTGTTATCGGCCAGCCGAATTCGCCCGTCTCTTGCCATCGCAGTGAGGTCCGTCGTGTACTGACCGACCATAGTCGCCGTCACCACGTTGGCCTCGTCGCGCGCAAAGGCAACGGCGCCGCCTCCCAGGAAGTTGAGCATAAGCATCGAAAATACCAGCAACGACGCTATCGTGCTCCTTATTCCTTCTTTCTTATTTAGGTTATTCATGTTCTCGATTCCTCGTCTGCAGGGTGTTCTGAACTTCGGCAAAGACAATTCATGCCGTGTAAGACTGTTGCAATGAACATGCCGACAGCGAAAATGATTGTGTATGAAGGAGTTAGAGGGACTTGCTCCGGAATCTGAAAGCGGTCATGACCAGGTTTTGGTCAAAAGCTGACCGATAATCGGTCAGGGTGACATAGGCGGAAGCTGATAAGGCGCAGGAGAAAAGTGATCGAGCCGAAAAGATTTTTAAGAAAATTTGAATCCGAATGGGACTCATTCCCGAAGACGGTTCTGTTAGAAGCTAATAGTTCAGGTCTTCCTCTTCAACCGCAGGAGAAGCGTGGAAGGGGAGACAGTTACAAACAACATTTCGAACAAGGGGAGAAGAAAATGAGGGAAAGTATTTTGAAGAGTTTTTTGGCGGTCTTTGCGATCGCATTCGTTTCCGCCGGTTTTTCGGGTACCGCGACGGCACAGTACAAGTCCCAGCCGGAAATTAAGAGCCAGTCTGAATCGAAGACGTTCCGGGAAGATACCAGCGGTGGCAACATCGTGGATGTTGCGGTGGCGCTCAATAATGACGGACCTTTCGCCGGAGAGTTCGATACTCTGATCGCGGCGATAGGAGCGGCGGATCCGTTCGTTGCTGCGACACTCAGCAGAAAAGGGCAATTCACGGTCTTTGCTCCTACCGATGGAGCGTTCGCGGAGTTGGGACTTGATCCGGCGACGGTCGTCACCCTTCCGCAGGACCTCTTGACGAGCGTTCTGCTTTACCATGTGGCTCCCGGGCGACGTTATGCTGAAGATGTACTCGACGCGTACAGGATCCGCACGCTTTTCAAGTCTTTCATATTTCAGAGCGGTGGGAATCTGATCGACAATCTCGGCAGGGAAGTCGGTTTTGTGGCAACCGATGTCGAGGCAACCAATGGCGTGATTCACGCGGTGGACAGAGTACTTCTGCCGTTCGCCCCGTAAATGGGCCTTCCATAATGCACACGAAGAAAGCCGGACCCGATCTCAGGTCCGGCTTTCCAACGTTAGAGATCCTGTGCTACTAAATACCCAGCACGTCAATCAATTCCTGAACAGCGGCTGCTGATTTTTGCAACGCGGCACGCTCGTCATTCGAAAGCGAGATCTCGATGATCTGCTCGACCCCGTTCTTACCCAGTTTTACGGGAACTCCGACGAACAAGTTGTTTACGCCGTATTCTCCTTCAAGGAAGACCGCGCACGGAAGTATCTTCTTCTTGTCTTTCAGGATCGCCTCCGTCATCTCGACCGCACCCAGCGAGGGAGCGTAGAAAGCAGAACCCGTCTTCAAAAGGCCGACTATTTCCGCGCCGCCGTTTGCAGTACGCTCGATGATTGCCGCGAGCTCCTTTTCGGAAAGCAGTTCCGTAACAGGAATGCCAGCGCAGGTCGAATAACGGGGAAGAGGAACCATAGTGTCTCCGTGTCCGCCCAGTACAAACGCGGTGACATTCTCGACCGAAACGTCCAGTGCCTCCGCCAAGAAGCAACGCATGCGGGCCGAATCAAGTATTCCTGCCATACCCATAACACGGTTCTTCGGGAAGCCGGATCGCCGAAATGCCACCTGGGCCATCGCGTCGAGCGGGTTCGAAACGATAATGATGA
Organism: Acidobacteriota bacterium; assembly: GCA_024640445.1. Classification (GTDB taxonomy): domain Bacteria; phylum Acidobacteriota; class Blastocatellia; order Pyrinomonadales; family Pyrinomonadaceae; genus Aridibacter. The sequence continues at coordinate 9,979 of JAHEEZ010000016.1, forward strand.
AACTGTTCGGAGAGTATTTCGCGACCTGGTCTGTGACCGAGCCGACTATATCGGAATTTGTCTTCAAAAGGTCGTCCCGGCTCATGCCCGGTTTCCTGGGAAGTCCGGCAGTAATGATCACCACGTCGGAATTTGCCGTCTCTGCATAGCTGTTCGTGCCGACGAGTTTCACGTCAAATCCATCGATCGGCGCCGCCTGGGCCAGGTCAAGTGATTTGCCCTGGGGAACGCCTTCAACGATATCTACCAATACCACGTCCGCGAGTTCTTTGCTTGCGATCCAGTGCGCCGCCGTAGCACCTACATTTCCCGCGCCAACGACCGTTACTTTATGTCTTCCAGCCATTATTAAAGCTCCTTTCTGATCTAATAGTTTTTTGGAAATAGAAGAATAATTCTGTCACAGATGGGTGGAAACGGCAAAAGCCTGCCACCCCGAGAGGGACACGCGCAGAATCACTTTGATCTCAGAGGAATTCCGGTCTCAGACCGCTTCGGAACGGGACGTAAAGTTGAACTTATGGAGTTTGAGCGCCGGAAGCAGAGAGGCATTCCCGATACCTACACGTTCGGGCGTCCCGATCCCCTCGACGTTTCCTTCGGCCAGCATTTCGATGATCGACTGGTTAAAGCGGAAATTATTAACCGGATGCTTCACCTTCCCCCCTTCGATAAGCCAAACGCCGTCCCTTGTGAGGCCGGTAACGCTTGCGGTCTTTGGGTCGGTCGCGCGAATGTACCAAAAACGGCTAATGAGAAGGCCGCGTTTTGTGGAGCCGATCATTGATTCCAGGGTATCTGATTCTGACGAAGATGTGATGATGGTGTTCACCGGCCCCGGCGTCGGAGATTTCCCGCTCTTGGCCGCCCAGAATCTGTTGTAAACAAGGTTCTCAAGAACGCCGTTCCTGACAAAATACATCTTTTCGGCGGGGACTCCTCCATCCGCCGAGAAAGAGCCGGGAACCGACGCGTTCCAAGGATCGCTGATCATGTTTATTCGTTGATCGAATACTTTCTCTCCCAGGCGGGTCTTTCCTCCGGATGCCGAAAACGGACTCCTCCCTTCTTCAGCGCTCCGGGCATTAAATTGAAAAGAAAATCGGCCGAGAAGATCTTCCACTGCCTGAGGCTCGAGGATCACGGTGTAGACGCCGGGTTCGAGCGACTTGGCACCGCGGCCTTCGAGACATTTCCGAATTGATTCGCCTGCAATCCGTCGCGTGTCCAACTCAGCCAGTCCGATCGAGCTCCTCTGAAAATAGCCTGAACTGGAACCGTCAGTGGATCTGGCAGTAACCGAAAGAGCGGCAACTGTTTCTTTTTCGAACCCGAAGTTACCGTTCTTCGTCGCAAAGGCACCCACACTCGCCCGCGTTTGGTGGAAGCCCGCCGAGATCACTCCTTTCTTTTCACTTTCTGAGAGGATATCCGCCACATGCTTCGCCCTCTCTTCATATGAAACGTCTTCGCTCGATCTGTCGTAGGCGTCGACCGGCTTATATTTCTGTGCGCCAAGTGTTGGCAGGTACTCACGGTCTTTTGGAGAAATGGCCGCAACCCTCTCGGCTTCCCGAACCATCGCTTCCAGGCTTGCTTTGCCAAGGTCGCTTGTGGACGAGCCGCCCTTTTTGCCGTTGACCCAGACCGTGATGGATGCCGACCGTTCGAAAGTTGTGCCGCTGGTCAGAAAAGCATTTCTTGCGAATCTCAGATGTGAGAGCTTTTCGGAACTGACAGAGACCTGTGCGTCGTCAGCCTTTACTTTGGAGAGCGCTTCTCTGGTGAGCGTCCTTGCCTCGTCTTCTGTAAGCAGCATGTTTCGGATCTCCGGCGAAGTTGTTTCAATTACGAACCAGTATTTAAGACGTTCAGGTTTCTGAAGCGGGCAGCAGGGCAGCCGTGCGAAACCGCGCTGTCCTGCCCCGGTTCGCCTTTTCCGTCGCTGAACGTGCCCGGGAGTTGATACGTCTTGGCTCCGCCAAGTCCGTCACAACTGTTCCAAAAGTCCGTTGTCCGCGACTGATAAGCCACGTCGCGGAGCATTCCGGCGATCTTTCCGTCCCTTATCTCCCAAAACGTTTGCCCTCCAAACTGGAAATTGTATCGTTGTTGATCGATAGAATAGCTGCCTCTTCCAAAGATCATGATTCCCTTCTTAACTCCGGCAATCAGGTCCTGGGCGGATACGTCCGCGGATGAAGGTCTTAACGACACGTTTGGCATTCTTGGGAATGGCACGCTGCTCCAGCTGTCAGCGTGAAGACATCCGTGGGAACTCTTCTCCCCGACAAGCGGCGCGAGATCCCGTGTGGTCTGCCATCCGACAAACTTTCCATCCTTGACCAGGTCCCATTCCTGTCCGGAAACGCCTTCATCATCCCAGCCGATCGTGGCAAGCCCTCCATCCTGGGTTCTGTCCGCGACGAAGTTCACGATCTTAGAACCGAATTGGAGTTTGCCTCGCTTCTCGGGCGTCAAAAAGCTGGTGCCGGCATAATTGGCTTCCCAAAGAAGCGCGCGGTCAAGTTCGGTCGAATGGCCGACAGATTCATGGATGGTCAGGAACAGATGCGACGGATCCAGCACAAGATCGTAAACGCCGGGCTCGACCGATTTTGCCGACAGCTTCAGCACCGCTTCCTCGCCCGCCTGTCTCGCCTCGCCGATCCAATCATGATCGGTCGTGTATTCCCACCCGGCACTTCGGCCCTGGGCAAGCGAGTTCCGAGTCTGAAAATCGCCCTTGGCTTTGTCTATCGCAGTCACACTGAAACTTGGTACTCCACGGATCAGGTACTGTTCGACCCGGGTGCCGTCGCTGTTGGCAAGGTACTTCTGTTCGTTTACCCAGGACATTGACGAATTGACGAAACTGACACCTTTTACCGAGAGAGCTGACTCGTTGATCTTAAGTAGGAAATCTATCTTCTCATTGGTCGGGATCTCAAATGGATCGGTCTTGAACTGACTCTTCCAGCTACCATTGGAGGCAGTCTGGGCCGCTAATTCGACCTTCTTCTTGTTGAAGTGGCTGTTTGCCTTCGCGATCGCCACAGCGTCGCGGGCGACCCGGACGGCTTCTTCTTTGCTGACATCGGGGCTTGCGGAAAATCCCCACGTGCCTGCGATGAGAACGCGCACGCCGAAACCGTAGTTCTCGCCGCGCGAGACGAATTGGACCTGACTCTCACGGGTACCGAGGGACTCGATGCGATAACGGGTTATACGAACGTCCGCGTATGTGGCGCCGAGCTTCTTCGCTTCCGCTAATACCGCGTCGGCGATTTCGTCGCGGTTGTCCACGACATCACGAAAATCCCCGGGTGTTGCCGAGTAGACCCAGCCCGGTAGCGCAGCAGTGCCTAGAGCGAGACTGGTTGCCTTGATAAAATCCCTTCTGGAGACTGACATTGGATACCCCGCTTAGAAAAGGCCGTTGGCCTCTCTTTTAATCTTGTATAAATCTGCCGGCGGCGGTTCGACCGCGAGCGGCAACTTGTAATAAGGCAGGAAGATTCGTTCTTTATATCGGCGGGAACAGGTGGTGTCAAGAAGTAGCGACGACTCTAAACGTGAAAAAGCCTGATACGCTCTCCCCTTCGCATCAGGCTTCTTCACTGAGGTCGGTTGGAAATAACTCGCAAACGACCAAAACTCGTTAATTTTTCAAAATCCCTTCGCCGGCAGCCGTACCGGTTTTCTGAGTCGTATTCCGAATTCGCTGCCTGCCGGAATTCGCTGCATGCTCCCTTTTTTCAGGAGCAACGCCCCGAGAGCTGCTCCTCCGCCGATTCCCGCTCCAAATAATGCACCGTTGTTTGCCTGCGTTATGGCGCCGACAACTGCCCCGGCGACGCCGCCGCCGATCACGGTCAAAATGCTTGTCGGACTGCCGTTTCGTTTTGGAGCGGCCAATTCGATGTCGCCTTCGATATCTCTCTTGAGGCCGGCATCCAGGAAAAGCGTTTGGAAGATAACTGCGAGTTTTCCATCGCGCCTCCCCAGCGCCGCGCGCTTTACCGTATGCACCCTGCCCTCGATCATTGTTCCGATGGGTAACACCACAAGACCGTCGATCTCGACCGGGTCCGCGACTGTTACTGTGAACGTATCTCCCGGATTCGAAGATTCTGAGTTGATCTCGTTATCCATCTTCACCCGGATCACGGTCCCGGCGGGTATGCCGTAGAAATCGGGTCCGTCTTCGGTATCCTGCGCTGACGACTGAGAGATTCCTGCAAAGATCAGTATTGAGAATGTTGCAAAGACTGCGGTCTTGTTTGGGATCATCAGTGACCTCCGTCTTCGCTCGATGTTTTATTGCGACATCGGCGAATAGCAAAAGCAATGACTGTGCCAGTTAGGTTGATCAGGGGCTGTTTACGTTGATTAGCGCCATTTCGAGGTTGTCGACGCGGTAATCAGGTTCAGATCCTTCACTTTTCCGGGGACAATATCGTATGGTCGCACCACGATATGGGGTGCCTCTAAAGCAAAAAAGGTTGGGACGTAGACTCACGATGAGCAGTGTGTCCCGTTTGTGGTACGCTAAGGTCCAAAGTCCCATCGATCCAAACTTCCGGAGAAAACTGAAATGAGAAGATCCTTCTTTGCTTGCCGCGGGTTCGTCCCGCTTGTAATGGTCCTTGGCATACTGCTCTCATCGATCGACCTGTCTGCGCAAACATTTGCGCCGCTAAAGCTGACCGACGTCTTTGAGATCGAATATGCTACCGATCCCCAGATTTCGCCCGACGGGAATTCGGTTGTCTACGTTCGCAATCACTTCGACATAATGACCGACAGGCGGCGTACGGATCTCTGGGTTGTGGGTCCCGGTCTCTCGAACCAGCCGTTTCTTCCTGATCTGCAAATCGAAAATCCCTCCTCGCCGAGATGGTCGCCGGACGGGAAGCGCTTGGCGTTTGTCACGACTGACCTCAACGGAAATGCGCAAGTCTTCTGCTATTGGGTGGATTCCGGGAAGATCGGCAGGTTGACGAAACTCACCCAGTCGCCGAGGGCACTGTCATGGTCTCCTGACGGCAAGCAGATAGCTTTCTTCATGCACGTGCCGATGGAAGAGAAGCCGTTCGCAAAGCTGCCCGGCAAACCGGAAGGGGCGAAGTGGGCCGATCCTCCCAAAGTGATATCGACTACCGTTTACAGAGCCGATGGAGAGGGGTATCTTCCTGCCGGCTTCACCCACCTGTTCGTGATCAGCAGCGAAGGAGGTACGCCGCGGAAACTTACCGAAGGAGATTTTGACCACGGCGGCCGGATAGCCTGGACACCCGACGGGAGATCGGTCGTGATCGCGGCAAACCGGGAAGAGGACTGGATAGATCATCCGCAAAATTCAGATCTTTTCAGGGTTACGGTCGCAACTGGTGAGATCGAGAAGATCACGACCCGGTACGGACCCGATTCAAATCCTGTATTTTCGCCGGATGGTAAGACGATCGCCTACACGGGATTTGACGACAAGCTGCGCAGTTATGAGAACAGCGGGATCTATGTCATCACCGAGGGGGCCGGACCACGGCTTCTTACTTCCTCGCTCGATCGATCTGCGAATCCGCCGGTATACGATCCTTCGACTGGCAATTGGCTGTTCACATATTCGGATAATGGAAATTCGAAACTCGCGTCAGTCGATTCTTCAGGAAGGATCACGGTGCTTGCAAAAGACCTGGGCTCGAACGGAAACGAGCGGCCGTACGACGAGGCGGGAATGGTTTCAGTGAGCGGGAACGGGACAGTTGCTTACACCGTAACGACGCCGGAACACCCGGGTGATGTCGCGATACGCCTTCCCGGAGGCGACACAAAGCGGCTGACCGATCTCAACGCCGACCTGCTGGCGGCGAGAAAACTCGGGAAGGTTACCGAGATCAGGTACAAGTCCTCGTTTGACGGACGGGAGATCCAAGGCTGGTACATTACACCACCGGACTTCGATCCATCAAAGAAGTATCCTCTGATGCTCGAGATCCACGGTGGTCCATTCGCCGACTACGGCGACAGGTTTACGGCCGAACTTCAGCTTTATGCGGCCGCCGGATACGTGGTTCTCTATACGAATCCGAGAGGCAGCACCAGCTACGGCGCCGAGTTCGCAAACCTGATCCATCACAACTATCCTGGAAATGACTATGACGACCTGATGTCCGCTGTGGACGCGATGACCGCGAAAGGGTTCGTCGACGAGAAGCGGCTGTATGTGACCGGCGGAAGCGGCGGCGGAGTTCTCACCGCCTGGATAGTCGGAAAGACCGACAAGTTTCGCGCAGCGGTCGTCGCGAAGCCGGTGATCAACTGGTACAGCTTTGTTCTTACCTCGGACGCCACCAATTTCTTTTACAAGTACTGGTTTGGGGGATTTCCCTGGGAGAAACAGGACCAATATATGAAGTATTCGCCGATCTCCCTGGTCGGGAATGTGAAGACGCCGACAATGCTCCTGACGGGTGAAAGCGATTTCCGAACGCCGATCGGGGAAACCGAACAGTATTACGCCGCCCTGAAGCTTAGAAAGGTCGATACTGCGATGGTCAGAATTCCGGGCGCTTCGCACGGAATAGCCTCAAGACCGAGCCGTCTGATCTCAAAGGTGAGTTACATACTCGCATGGTTCGATAGGTACAAATAGGATTCGGCGTTGAAACGCGAAACTTATCTCGTCGATCGAGTCGTATATACTGCATTCAACTACAAAGTTTGTTTTCAGGAAGGTCCGAAGACGGTATTTGAGCATGTAGGTGCTTGTTGAGACTTGTCTGACCCATACGCCGCGCGGCCGTTATTTATCACTTGAAAGCGTCTTAAAATAATGCAAAAACAAAAAAGGCAGCTACGATATCGTTTTCGCATTGAAACCTTTTTTGAATTTGGTAAACAAAGACGGGCGCGCAATTGCTGATCTATCCGGAAGACGGTTCAAGGCAAACGCCAAAGGCCTTTTGGCAAGGCGTGCATCGGCCTTCTCCGGAGGAACTGATAGGAGAAATTAAGATGTCAATAGTTTTCGCAAACGACAGTGACGGTTATACGCACCAGGTTTGGGCACAGCGACAGGCGAACTCCTGCGCCGTGGCCAGCATTTGGATGGCGCGCAATCAAGCTAAGCAGATGACCTTTAGTGAAGGTGAATGGGAGTTGGCATGGAGAATTTATGGTCAAGTGGTCCAGGGAATGGTACTTATTCCGGCACCTCCGGCGCCAATGTCGCTCGACCCTGGTTCTCACCCGGCAAATCAAAGCACCTTCGAGAACATGTTTGCCTCCGCGGGTACTTTTATGGGTCAGGTAGCCAGCGCGTTGAGGAATGAGGGATTGACGGTATCAACGACGAGCTTCTCACCAGGTTCGACCGTCGACCCTTCCAGGCTCTCTGATACCACTCCTGCGATTGTGCTGCTTGGCTGGTACAGCGGCACGACAAGGAACGGCGGACACTTCATCGTCGCCTCGCGGGTGACGGGCTCCGGAAAGGTCGTCTACCTGGATCCTTGGGGAGGAGTATTGCGCGAAATGGGAGTCGGTCCCGGCTACCAGGGTTCCGGGCGGTTTGAGCAAATGGCTTATATCTCTGAGTGATGAGACCAGAGGCCTTGACCGGGAGATCGCGTTAAAGCTTCCACTTCGATCCTGATCCGTTAACCGGCCTCGGATTTCGCTGGCCGGTCGATGATTGTCCAGAAAATGAGGGCGTCCAAATGTGGCGCCCTCTTTGATTGAATTCGATTGGTACTGAGGGCGGGAGTCGAACCCGCACGTCCCGAAGGACACAGGAGCATAAGTCCTAGAGGGCGGTTCTGCTAGGTTCTGTACTGGTCGGATTTCTTCTTTCTATTCAGGCTCTTGCTGAATTGTTGCTCGGTTCCGTTCAATCTTGATCAGTCAGATTCGGGACAGTTGGCACACTGTTGGCACACTCAGCAAAGTGGACAATGTTCTGAAACGGTCGGCGACTTAGCGTTCATGTTGTTCACGGGGCGAATGTCGTGAACAGCGTGAACACCGTGAACATCAATTTGCGCTGACTGATGTCGGCAGCGGCACATCTCCCGCTGAACCAAACGCAATGAATTGTGCTCCTGAAGTTGAGCCGTTGATGTACCAAGTTGCATTAGACTCCCTCCAAACGGCGGCGTCCGTCAATCCATCACCGTCATAGTCCCCAGGAACCGGCAAATCGGTTCCAAATCCCCAAGGAAACGCGAAGAAGGAATTATCCTCAGACCTGATCACGTACCATTCACCTGATGATGGCCGGAAGAAAGCAACGTCAGCCTTTCCGTCTCCCGTGTAGTCTCCTATCGCAGTCCTGTCTCCCGCAGTTCCGAACTGTATCCCGAGCACTCCTGCGGTAGATCTCAACTGCCACCATTGGTTCACGCTCGGACGGTAAACAGCCACGTCGTCTTTCCCGTCTCCGTCGAAGTCAGCAACCGTCGGCTTGTCCTCTGCGACACCGAACGGAACAGCAGACACTCCGGAGTCTGAGGAACGCAGAATGAACCACCTCCCCGCTGAAGGGCGATAGACCGCGGGATCGGCCTTTCCATCCCCGTCAAAGTCTCCGGGAGCGGGAATGTCTCCGGTTCCCCCGAACAGGAAGGCGTAGAACGAATCATCCTCGGACCGAAGAATGAACCATTGGCCGGTCGAGGGACGCCAGAAGGCGATGTCAGTCTTTCCATCGCCTGTGAAATCGGCGGCGCCGGGAATGTCTTCGGCGTTCCCAAACTGCAATCCTCTCGTCTCGTGGTCCGAAGACCTGAGGAACCACCACTGCGCGGCGGGCTGGCTGTTCGGTCGGAAGATCGACAAGTCAGTCTTGGAATCGCCGTCGAAGTCGAAAGGTCCTACGGATCCTCCCAGCAGCCTAACAAAGAGATTACCTAAATTTCCTAATCCAGAAACAAGGACTTTGTTGTCAGGAGTCAAATTCAGAGTAGTGGGCGTCGTGCCCTCCCCGCCAATCTCGACGATTCCTTCATTTCCAAATCCCTGGTCGATCGAACCGTTAGAGTTCAGCCTCGTTATCTTAAATCCAAGAGGCCCTTTTAGAGTCACCAGGATCTTTCCGTCTGACGCAACACGTAACCAATCACCGACTTCTGCCAGGAAACTATGGGGCTCAGTTGGGATGGTGACGACCCCTCCGATTCCAAACGAATCGTCGGCGATCCCATGTGAATCGAACCGGCGTATTTCTGCTGTTTGACGCGGGTCTCCAGACAGACCGAAGAGAAGAAAACCACCGTCAGACAGGACAGCGATTCTTCCACCAGTGCCTTGGACATTCCCATTGACTCCAAAAGTCATGTCCCACTGACCGTCGTGAGTCATCTTAAACACGTTACCGCTACCGAGAAGGGGAAACGGCTGAGCGGTGAACAAATAGTACCCATCAGACGAATGTAGAACCTTCACACCCAATCCTTGGCTAATAAGATGGCTTGCGCGATTGGTGCCAAATGTTGGATCGATCTGACCGTCAGGAAACCGTCTTTCAAGTACAACATAGCGTGGCTCAATTTGGTCAATCGTAATTCCAGCGGTTACGATCATGCCATCTGGCTGAACTTCAAACGCTCTTAGCCGCAGCAACTTGTTGTAATGGAAAAAGTCCCGCTCGAAGATCCCATTGGCGCTGAAGAGGCGAACTTTGGTGCTGCTAACCATTTCGTCGTATATGAGGAACTTGCCATCTGGAAGCATTGCTATGATTGGGAGACCGCTTTCTCCCAAGTCAAGTACCCCGTCATTTCCGAAGGTCGGATCCGGGGATCCGTCTTTGTTCATCCGTTTCAACGCAGAATAGCCGATGAAGTTGTCTTGTACCGCGACAACTATTCTTCCGTCCAGCTGCAGGAAAAGTTTCCGCGGATATCGAAAGAAGAGGTCCTCGAGATCTATTGCGCCGCCATTTCCGAATGTTATGTCAAGGTCACCCGGACGGGCACTTATCGAAATGAGAGCGCCTATTGAAAAGTAAACAAAAAGTAACAAGATCAATTGTTTCATAGTATTCACCGATTCCTATTGGACAGCCGGAAGGCCCCCGAACGTGTGACGGGGGAACATTTCCGGAGTCAGAATCAATTTAGTTCTGACTCCGGTCTTTCGGTCATTTCATCAGTTCTCGCCTGTATAGCGCTTTTCCTTCGTATCGACACACCTCGTCAGGGTCAAATCACCTGGGGAATCGTTGTATCGGGCCAACGCGAATGTGGTCAGCGTGTCATTTTGATTGTGAACCGTTTCAGCATTGACGACGATCTTTCCGTGTGACGTTCCGTCTTCGTTGAACTGGAAGAACTTGAATGAATACTCATAGTGACGCGGTCGGGTGCGTTCCCAGATTCCCAAGCCCGGATAGCGCACGGATGGTGGAACGCCTGACGCTTCTTCGATCAAGGTTCCGCCGACCGTGAACGAGACAAGGGATTTCCCGGGTGGGAAGAGTGGGCTGCCGGTCGCACAGTCGACGAATGTCACCTCAAGATCCCAGGTGCCCTCGATTCCGCTACCCTGCGGATCGGTTCGAAACACTTGTCCCATCAAAGCGGTCTGTGAAAGCGACATGGCGATGACAATTGCGAATAAGCCATACTTGATCATCGACACATTCTTGGTATTCATTGAAATCTCTCTTTTTTCATCGTCAGTTATCCCTTCTCGAATCAGCTTTTTCAGCTGGCCGAGACTTCCTACACGCAACTCACTCCCTTTCAAATCGAAGCGTCGGGTTCCGTTCGCACCCAATCCTCTATGCGACAGCCGTCAGGAAACCGTGTGGAATATTTTCAATCCGGGAAGAATCGTGTCGACTGGAAACCCAGCGGAGAGTATCTTTCGCATGGACGCCTGGAGTAGTATTCAAGAACCATCCGAGACGTTGATTTGCGTTTATGAGATCTTCCGATGAAATTACCGCTTTGTTGAAAGCATGGGGTGAAGGGGACAATGGAGCACTCGAGCGATTGGTTCCGCTTGTACATAACGAGCTTCACCGGATTGCGGCGATGCGGATGAGAGGTGAGCGGGAGGACCATACCTTGCAAACTACTGCACTCATCAACGAAGCTTATTTGAAGCTCATTGATCAGCCCTCAATGACTTGGCAAGGAAGGAATCAGTTCTTTGCGATCGCTTCGTCAGTTATGAGAAGGGTTCTCGTCGACTACGCTCGTCACAAGACACGACTGAAGAGAGGAGGGAAGGCAATTACTCTGCAACTGAACGACGACGTTGCGGCCGAAACTTCCGGTCTGTCGATCGATCTATTGGCTCTCGATGAAGTACTCGAAAGACTGAAATTGATCGACGAAAGACATGTAAGAATTGTCGAACTGAGATTCTTTGCCGGTCTTTCTCTCGACGACACAGCCGAAGCTTTAAGCTGCTCAAGAACCACCGTTGCCACTGATTGGCGGATGGCCAAGGCATGGATCAAACGAGAACTCACTAGGTGATAGGTTGTTGAGGTTCCTACGTTAGGTGCAAGTCAGGAGAAGACTTCATCACTACTCCTCTGAAAGTGTTTCGTGTCGGAGATAAATGCCGCACCAATCTGACGGACTTGAACCTCCGCAATTTGGGGAGTAAATTGACTCCTCTCCGAACCACAGAGATCACAGACTTGCGCACTCTTTTCTTGCTTCGATCAGCATTGGCGTATCTTGATCAGCAAGCCTCCACAATTCAAAAAACTTCTCATAGTCTTTCCTGACCCGAGTCGCTCTCGCTTTACCTAGATGGGCTAGCGCGTAAATAGGCGAGAGAGGCGATTCACCTTGACCGTCGAGAATCTTACGGAATTCAGCCCGTGCTTGATTGAACCTGTCCAATTTCAAGTATGCCAATCCCCGAACGTACTGAGGACAGAATTCACCAGCTCGCTCTAAGTCTTTCGTGATTTTCAGTTCTACCAGAGCTTTCTTCGGATCCTGCTCATGCAAAGCTAAAATTGCCTTCGAAACTGGCAACCAAAGCTTAGTTATCACTGTGTCGTTCGGATACTGAAGGGTAAGCTCGCGGATCAAACGAGTTGATTCGGATAGAAGACCACCAAAAGCAAACGCTAACGTTGACCTACACAGGATCTCTTTGTTGGGTTCAATTTGTAACGCCCTATTGATCTGCTTTTCTAGTGACATCTTGAGAGCGCGATCACTACCGACGGTAATTTCATTACAAAAGCTCGAAAGGGCTATCCGAAGGCCATGTGAAGCGCAATAGTCCGCTGCGCTATCTGGCGACTCATTTGTCAGCGCCATCGCAACCGCCCTATCCGAAAACTCTTGTGCGCTTCGCCACATTCCGCGAAAGCCTGCAGCCGAAGCGCGCAATTCAAACGCAAGATGGTCTGCTTTGCTCCCGTCAAACCAATTCAACTGGCTATTTAGTTCCGGTTCGTCCCCTTCAATGAAAGCTATCCAGAACAGAACCTGGTGATACTGAAATGAATCGAAATCCAGCTTCAATGCAGTTTCAATCACTTTCTTTGACTCCTCCAATCTATTGAGATGAACAAGCGAAAAGGCTAAATTTCCATGGACAATCGAATTTCGTGAATTGACACTGAGGCCCTCATAGCCCACGTTCACGGCTTCGTCGAAACGACCTAGTTGTCCGTAACAATGAGAAAGAGTCCCATACACTTTTTCACGTGGGTATACTTCTTTCCAAAACAGCAATGTAGAGATCGCTTTTTCTAGCTCTCCGGTGACCAGCACATAGTAGATGGCTGAGATCTGAAACCTCTCCAGTTTGCTGACCCGTTCTCGTAGATCGTAGGCCTTCGTAATAAATTCAATTGCCTTAGATAACTGCCGGGTTTGCTGATACAAGATAGCCAGTCCAGCGTAGGCATATGCAAATTTCGGATCTATCTCGATCGCCCGTAACGAAAACCGGATCGCATCATACGGCTTTCCATTGATCATCAGGTTATGTCCGCGGGAGTAGGCCCTAAGAGCTTCCAAGGAGGCAGTGCTGGCTTCTTCTAAGGGCGCCTCAAATTCATCGATCGAGCGCAAACTCTCGCCAAGTTGCTTTCGCAATCCAGTCGCCGCCAAACCCAACGCCTTGATAACACCCTCTTTCGAGTCCGTCTTTTGGCTGTACTGTCCTATACGCTTTTCAGAATGCGCATTGATCGCTTCAAGAGTCAGAACATAAGCCCTCCCCGGTCTGGAAATCGTGCCTGTCACATAAGCCTTCAACCCTTTACGCAAGCAGATTTCACGACCAATTTGGCGCGTCACTGATTCGTCAATTGAGCGGCCCATCAAATGCAACGCACGTTGGATACTAGGCTCAGGAAATATTTCTAGGAATGGGGATTGTTCTAGAGCAAGGGCTAAGGCCAATCTTAAGGTCCCGTCAAAGACATCATCCCCTGTAAGGTTGTGGAATTCCGTCATGAGCAAGGCGTCCGACCTAGGCTCTTCACTTACCTTCTCATGGGATTTGATGCTCTTACTTTGACCGTCTCCGATACGGGAGGGATTGTGAACTTTCGGGCCGTCAATACTCTCGTGTTGCAGATCTTTCAACTCATTTAGAAGTTCATCAGCCGACTTAAAACGACCTTCACGACTCTTGCAAAGTGATTTTTGGCAAATTTGCATTAGCCCATGCGGGACGTTCGTTGTAAGTTGCGCCAAAGGAGGAGGTTCAACGGAGAGGACTGATGAGATGATATCTTTGGCGGTTTGCCCACTGAATGGCAGCTTTCCCGAGATCATTCGATAAAGCACCACTCCGAAGCTGAAAATGTCAGTCCGATGATCGATGCGTTCTCCGCGGGCTTGTTCGGGCGACATATACTGCGGAGTTCCCATGATCATCCCCGGTAAAGTGTCAAAATCTGATTTCGATCTTATTTCCAGATCTTGCGCCGCCCCTCCTCGTGCTTGCGCCAACTTGGCTAATCCGAAATCAAGGATTTTGACGATTCCATCTTTCCGGATCACTAAGTTATCCGGCTTTATGTCTCTGTGGATGATCCCCGCCTTATGGGCAATCGAAAGGCCTCTAGCCACCTGAACAGCTATATCGAGAATTTCGTCAATAGGTAATCCGTCATCCATCAGGCGCTGATGTAACGACTCGCCTTCTATGAATTCTGTGGCAATGAAATTCATACCCTGGGTCATACCGATCTCGTACACGGTAATGATGTTCGGGTGATTGAGTGCTGATGCAGCCTTTGCTTCTCCAAGGAAACGTCTCAGATTTTCTGGGTCATTGTTGAGTTTCTTTCTGAGGAATTTGATCGCGACCTCGCGTTCAAGCAGCGTATCTTCGGCAAGATATACTTCCCCCATTCCGCCATGTCCAATTAGTCTGATGACCTTGTAGTGGCCGAAACGCTCGCCTATCCGACTCTCATCGATCGATTCTACCGACGTAATCAGTTTTTCATCCAATTCGAAGTCTGCTTCAAACTGAGCTACGGCCGGTTTTTCCATGAATACTGCGTCATCGGCCGCGAGCAAACCTTCGACTTCGCGTCGAAGAACCTTGTCCCCAAGGCAAGCTTCGTCGAGGAAGGCCCGCCGCGCGGTCGTCTGTAGCTCGACCGCTGCCTGAAAAATTTTCTGTACCTCTTTGTATTTACTGCGCTTCACATTCCAACTACTTGAGAATTGTT
>JAHEEZ010000017.1 GCA_024640445.1 Acidobacteriota bacterium
TATCGTCGAGTTCCGCTTTGTCCTCCTCAGAAGCGCACTGGGTTCTGTGAGTAAATGGCAGGCCGCTTAATTTGGCGGACTCCAAATCGCTGTAGTCCAGGCCGCCCGAACCGTCGGTGTGCGTTTCCGCATGGACCATCAAAAGAGAATCGTCGCGCGAAAAGACAGCCATCGAGACATTGAATGAAACATCGTTGTAGATCGGTTGGTGGTGCAATTCGCCTAAATACCTGAAGGATTCGTCGAGCGTGAGTTCGTATTTCGCGGCGTGAGTCGTCAGCACATTACTGCCGCGGACGTCTATGTAGTCGAAATAGGCACCTTTGTCTTTCGAAGTTTGCGCCGCAGCGCAGACCGATAAAGAGAACATAAATAGCAGGATTAAAGTCAGAAATCTCATGATCAAACTCAGTTGCCTATGTACCTTGAATAGATCGCTCGCGCTTCGCTGACGTCATCGGTGCCCTGGATTATTGCTCTCGCGTCGCGGAAGAGAGTCACTGATTTGTCCCCGACGCTGAACCTCAAAAGGTACTCGTTTCTTTCGACCTCAAAGCCTTTTCCAAGCGATTCCGCCAGCTTTTCAAGGTCCAACACTGATCTTCCCGCTGGCCTTATCTGGACGGCGTTTCTGCCACAAAGTGAAGTAAGACTCTCTTGATTTTCTTCATCGAGGAATTCGAACTGCCTTTGCCTGCAGCAAACACATTCCGAATCCGGTTCGCGGAGCTTGATCCTGCGCCAGTCGCTTCGCCATACGTCCAGGTGCATCAACGAGCCGTGCAGTTCTTCGGTCCTTCCTGCGATCAACTTGATCGCCTCCGTGACCTGTATCGATGAAACTGAAGCAATTATGGGCTGGATCACACCTGCCGTGTCACATGTCGGCGCGGATCCCGCAGGCGGCATGTCACCGAAAATGCACCGGAGGCAGGGTGTATCGCCCGGACGTACCGTCATTGTCGTGCCGTATGACGAAACAGCGGCGCCGTATATCCACGGCTTGCCAAGTTTCACGCAGACGTCATTCACCAGATAACGGACCTGGAAGTTGTCGGAACCGTCGATCACAAGATCGATATCCGCTATCAACTCTTCCGCGTTCGAGAAATTAAGGTCGGCGACGCGCGCATCCACCTTGATCTCCGAATTCACTTCACTGAGGCGGTTCTTTGCCGCAACCGCCTTTGGAAGGCGCGACTCTGCATCCGACTCGGTAAAGAGTGTCTGACGCTGCAGGTTGGAGTATTCGACAAAATCGCGGTCTATGATCCGCAGGAAACCGCAGCCCGCGCGGGCGAGCATTTCGGCATGAGAGGCGCCAAGAGCGCCGCAGCCGACGACCAGCACCCTCGCTTTTAGCAGGGCTTCCTGACCCGCTTTGCCTATACCATCGAAAAGTGTCTGCCTGCTGTACCTGTCGCCGATCATATGGAGCTCAGATTACCATATGAATGGCCGTTGCGCGCTTGTATGCTGCGGGTTCAATCGAGTAGAAAGTCGATGAACTGGCGGATGGCGCTTGTTGCTCCTTGTCTCTCGAAACTCGAAAATCTCTCTCCGCGGTTCTGTTCGACCGCCATCTTGAACCGCTCCTGTTTTAGTCGTTCGCGTTCTTCGGAGATACTTAGTTTCTCTTTGTTCCGTGCGAGATCGAGGCCTCCTTTCCGGATGAATTCAATGATCCGCGGTAGTTCCTGCGCGTCGAACCAAACGCCGTGGGGCTTACACGTATCGATCACGACACCCGAGATCTTCGCAAAGTTGCTGCGATTCATCAGTTCGCCGCAGGCGGGGCAGGGAACGTATCTTATTTCGGCTGGCTGATCACCTTCGTTCCTTCCGCTTAACCTCTTTAGCACGGCGGATTGACCTTCCTTTTCCGAACATACGGTCTCAAAAGTGTCTATATCGCACCAGACTCCGGCGCATCTTTCGCACTCGTCAAGTCTCACGCCGGACACATCGATCGCTGCAAGCCGTTCTCTGCATCGGGGGCATTTTCCAGCTTGACGATCCGCGAGGTTCTCAGGTGCAACGGCTTTACCTCCGCACAGAGGGCAGAAATTGGAACCTTCAAAAATGGTCTCAAAACAATGTCCGCAGGACATCGTCTTCAAACGGCTTCGGCAGTGAGCGCAGGTCGTGGAGTCATCAGAGACCGCGGCACCGCAATTTGGGCAGTTCAGGGCTTCAATTTTCATTGTTCAAATGGTCCGGGGTTTCCGGAAGAAGGATTGGCTGTGAAGGGTCCGTGAAGATCAATTCCGGCTGAGGACCGCGGCCTTCATTACTCCCAAAGGCGCGGGTCTTCCGGTCCAGATCTCAAACTGAAGGATCGCTTGTTCGATAAGCATCGCGATTCCGCCAATGGAGGGAATTCGGGCGTCGTCGGCTTCCCGCAGGAAGCGGGTCACTTTTGGATTATAAACCATATCAAACGCGAGTTGAAGGTTTTGCATTTGGACGGCGAGTGCAGGAGTTTGATTTTCAAGTACTCCTTTTGAACCTTGTGGCGTGGCGTTAACGAGAATATCAATACTGGAAAAACAATTGTCGGAGTCGGTAAGCGGTCTGATCGGTATGCTCCGATCCGGGAATTCGAGGGACTCACCAGCGCGATTCCGGGAGAAGAAAGTCACCTCCGCTCCCTCGCTTACCAGCCCGTAGGCAGCCGCACGGGCCGCCCCGCCTGTTCCGATTATTCCGGCGGAAACATCTTTCAATCTGCCGAATCCATTGGAAAGCGCCTGCACGAAACCGGCGCAGTCCGTGTTGAAGCCCACCATTTCATTCTCTTCGATCCTGACCGTGTTAACCGCTCCTATGGCAGATGCCCGGTCATCGACCTTATCCAATAACTCGATCACGGCTTGTTTATGCGGATGCGTAATGCTTAGACCCTTTAGATTCCAGGCGATTTCTCGTGTCCCCGGAGCGACCATTCTCCGAAAGAATGCCTTCAGATCGCGTGCCGGAAGCGGCAAATAGACGCAGTTAAGATCCTCGTGTGCGAAGGCGCGGTTGTGAATGTAAGGCGAGGTAGAGTGGCGTGCGGGAAATCCGGTGATTCCGTAGACAGCGGTCGACCGATCGAGTTCTTCCACCCGATACAGGTCTCTTAAATCAGAGTAAGACGCCTGTCCCGGAGCAGTTTCCTCACCGTCTGGGGGGGGCGCGTAGGTAATCAGAGAGCCGAACGCTGGTCCCAAAATTCTTGTCCAGGTCCCGAATTCGCCCATCGAAAGTGCGATCGTGCCGTCTGAGATGCCGGGATCGCCTTCGATCAGTTTCCATACCGGTATGGAATCCGTTATGTCTTCGGCGACACAGGCGATCTTGGCGATCTGCTCAATCGTTTTCAAAACCGGAGAATGCAGGCGGGAAAGTGTCGCGCGCAACTCAACTTCCGAAAGAGTTCCGTCAAATGAATGGAAGGAACGTATGACCTTTTCGAAACGCGGTACGCCATTCTCGAGAAGACATCTTTCATCGATGTCCGCTTCCACGTCTGCCCAGTCTGCGACCGAGTGCGCTTCCGGGCTCTTCCAGAACGCCTCTCTCTTCTCCCTCGGTATGTACCGGAACCCGCCCTGGCCGTTCTCTGAACTTCGATATGTCGCTATGACCGTGCCGCTGTAAGCCTTCCGAATTTTAAAAAGGCCCGACCAAACTCCTGACAGCTCAGCCGGGTCGAGCGAATCGAACCTCAGTTCTATCAGGGAGGCGAGCCCGGCTGCTCTTGTCGCTTTGTCAACGAACTCTGTGGAAGTGTTGGCGGCGACCGATAAACAGATCTTTCCTTTGACCATCGTCAATCCTTGACGGCACCCCATAATGACCCGAAAAGAAGGACGATCAATGCGATCGCCGCGGAGACGACGATCGGGGTGTTTCCGCTTTGTTTCACCGCGATAGCGGTTGTTCCCCATGCGATCGCGAGTGGATATGTGAACGCATTCAGCCGAAACCTCAGAAAGACGCCCAAAGCGGCCGCGATGAGAATCAGGACGGATCCGGCAGCAGGCGCCCATCCCGCGTTGGTTTCATAACCGGCCGCGACCAGGGTGATGGTGACGTTAACGACAGCGGCGACCGTGACCCATCCGAAATAAAGATTGAATGGGGCTTTGACCGTTATCAGGTCAGGGCCTGTGGTCGCTCCCGCGACCTTTATATTGATGATCGCAAGAATTGCCAGCAGGCAGAACATTAACAAGAGGCTCAAGGGGATAAGATCGTAATGCCAGGCGACGAGCCACGCCGAGTTCGCAGCGCAGCTGATCACGAAAGGTATGCGCACGGCCGAAGCGATCGGGTGAGAGACCTTTGAAGGCAATGCCTGAAAGACAACAAATGCCGCGAGCCCGAGATAAATAAGGCTCCAAATCGAAAACGCATAACCGGCGGGCGTGAGCTCTGTCGGATACCGGGAAGAGATCGCTGCGGTATCGGTGCCGTTCAGGTAACCCGTTGCCGCAAGATAATTGAAAATAGCCACAACAATAAATGCGGCAATGACAAGTAGTTGCTTTATGCGCTCATTTTTCATTGAATCAACCAGCTCTTACCGTCCAGGGCCTTACTGTTCCTGTTCAAAATTTATCTAGGTGGTTCTATTAACTGTAAGTTAGTTCGTAATTGTCGCTCAGCGACCAAAGGAAATCAAAACCCGCGCTTTCAAGGTGCCGCCTGATGGGCCCGGATTTCCCATTTGTGGCATAATTACCGGGGAATAGTCGGAATCACCAAAAGAGATTCGGATATCGGAGGTCACGGCGGTTGAACAGGCGACGAGTGAGAAACTCTTCGAAGATCGATACGCCCGCAGCAATTCCCACGATATCGTATGAAAATCTCGGATATCGTTACCGACCTTGGTCAATGGCCAGAGGTTGACTGGAGGCTTTCGCAGTAGAGTAAGGGGCGAAACGGGCGAGCTGCCCGGTGGCATTGATATTGCCTAATAGAATTCCCGTGTTATTGGAAGTCTTTCCCCATTATCACAGCAAGGAACAAAACGGGAATGATCGCGATGATAAATAGAATATTAAAAGCTTTGTTCACATTCGCTCTTCTTATCGGAATGGCGGTGTTTGCAATGGCTCAATCGAACGATGATCAGAAGAAGCCGCCTCCGAAGAAGGACCCTCCGAAGATCAAGATTCCGCCCAAAAGGCCGCCTCCTAAGGAGGACAGGCCAAAGCCGAAGCGGCCACCATCTGGTTCAGAAGAGATCCAGTATTTCGTCAGAGAAGACTGACAAGAAATCAACCGGCGGTTCCCCTAACAGGGGCCGCCGGTTTTGCTTGCTCGCATTCCACTTTTCTCATTGGAAATTGTAGATGATAATTCCCCGGACCTTGACGCTCCGGCCCCCTACCGTTGTGGGAGTGAATTTCGATCTCTTCGCGGCATTTACTGATTCTCTTCTAAGCAGCCCGTTGCCTTCGATGGCGCTTGCGGTAATCACGCTCCCGTTCTCATCGATCAGAACCTCCACTTTCACCGCGCCCGTAATTCCCAAATTCCTCGCTGCCTGCGAATAGGCCGGCTTCGGGAGATCCGTCGCCTTTCCATTTACCACGCCTATGTATTCGGTCCTTTCACTTTTTGGCAGAGTAGGGGGAGGTTTCACGGTGTCCCGCTTCTTTGTTGTGATCGGCGGAACACTGGTTCCGGCGGCGGTCGGCTCGATGCCGGCGTTCCCGCTTCGGCCCATAGGTTCGGAAGTTCCGCGGTAGGGGTCTGAATCAGTCTTGTCGATGCGAAATGGTCCGGGCGGAACGCTTTTGTAGGCCGACAGTTCGGAGGATACTCTGTCTGGTACGTCAAGCGGAGGCGTATCGACTCTTGAAATGGCTTTGATACGGGTCGGGACCGAGTCTTTCGACCTCGCACGGTCGGGTTCTGGACTGTCCGTCGCCACCTCAGGCGGATCTTCATCAACAGTCGCAACAGTCGGTGTGACCAGCCGGGTCAAGTCCAAAAGTTCGTCTCCCATCGCGAGGGTCTGGTTAAAAAGACTGAAGACCAATAATGCTCCCATACCTGTTATTACTGCGGCGGATGCGGCCGCAAGCAAATTTTGCCTTGGGCTCTTTGTGCCTCTCGTTTCTTTCGATTCAACTAGCTTGTCAAACATTTTCGTTCTCCTTGAGGTCTCGTGATTGGTTGTGCGAAAACTGGAAATTGGTTCGGCTCGAACAGTGGGTTCGACATCACCTACCCGATAAAGTTCCATCACGGGCGATCAAGGATTCCTGAAACCGGTCTTGTGGTTGAGCCTCAGGCTTGGCCGGACGGCTTCTTTCGAGGGTCCATGTTTGACCATATGAGTGCCAATTGAGTTAATATATATGGACTTTTCCAAGCGCCATCTCTATGGAAAGAAAAAGCCTGCAAAGATTCAGGTTCTTCAGAAAGCTACTCCGTTTTTGGAAGCACTTCCGCGACGGGTTTGCAGCCTCACTGGATGTCAATGTCGACCGAAAGGTCGAACTCTCGGTTGATCTGTCCAAATCGGCCACTCTGCGCGACGTCGTTTACTGGCTTCAAATCCTCTTTTCAGCGGGAATAGCAACCCTTGGTCTCGTACTTAACAGCTCAGCCGTAATAATCGGAGCGATGCTGATCTCGCCTCTGATGGGACCGATACTTTCGGCAGGACTTGCTTTGGCGACCGGAGACCTTATCCTTGCATTCCGTGCAGTGACGAACCTTGCTCTCAGCGTTCTCATAGCGGTAGGTTTCGCTGTGCTGTTGGTTGCATTTATTCCGTTTAAGGACGGAACCGCGGAAATCGCGGCTCGCACATCCCCGAATACGCTTGATCTCGTGATCGCCCTTTTTTCAGGAGCGATCGGCTCGATCGCCACATGCCGGCGGGTAAAAGGTGTTGTCACTTCGATACCGGGTGTTGCGATTGCAGTCGCATTGATGCCGCCGCTGTGCGTAGTCGGTTACGGGATCGGAGTTGCGGTCAGCCAAAGCGCGGCAACTGGGTTGCCGATCGCTGGCGGAGGCGGCCTCCTCTTTCTCACGAACCTCGTAGCGATCACCTTGATGGCGATGCTCGTATTTGTGTTTCTCCGGATCGACACTTCGCAGGTGAGGGAGAAACTCGAGCTCTGGCGAGGGACCGACAGAGAGCACTTGTTTTGGTGCAGGTTGATCTCAACGTCCCCGCAATTAGAAAAGGCTCGCCAGATCAGGAGTTTTTCCCTTCGTTTGTTGATGATCCTGATCCCGCTGTTGATCATTTCCATTCCGCTCAGCCAGTCGTATGCGACACTGCGAGACCAGATCGCTACAAAACAGACGCAAAACAAGATCTCGGGAATTGCTCGCGAGGTGTGGACAAGCGATTATGTAAAGGACTCTGAAAACAATATCCGAAGCTACCTTGACGAATTGAAAGTCGAACAGGAGGGCGAGAAAGTAAGGATATTCATGAGGGTCTTCGATAACGTGCCCTATACCCAGGCAGAACGCACCGCATATATTAGCCGCGTTGCGGAAAAGCTTAACATGAAGCCTGAATCACTTTCGCTTCAACTTATCGAGATCCCGACTTCGGCTATGGATCGTTTCACTCCGGTGATCGAGACAACGCCGACACCCCTTACGGTCGCGCAGACGCAACAAGCTTATTTGCAGGAGATAGCAACCGCATTCCAGCGCATCGACTTGCCGGAACCGGCTGCGATGATCGATTACAGTATCACCTTGAGTCCGGATCGAATTACGAATTTCCAGATAAACTACCTTAGCGCAAGAGACATTGATCCAGATGGTAAGAACCTGCTTTTGAAAGATCTGAGGAGAAGGCTTAACATTCCAAATCTTAGTCTCTCGTTCACAAGGGTCACCGGTGAGGTTAGTAAAGTTCTTTTCAAACGCGGAACCGCTGAGCTGGAGGACGTTTCCCGACAGTTGCTTAACGACGCCGCGACGGACATGCAGATTCACCCGACTTTGAGGGTGAGGATAATGATCGGTTCTGAGCAGTCCGAAAAAGAAAGGACCGCCGCGAGGAAAAAGGCCGTGTCCTCTATATTCCTTCAGGATTTCCGCCTTAACGAAGATCGGATCGCGATCAGCGAAATCGAAGGTGAGGAGCTATCAAATACGATTCAGCTGTTTTTGAAGAGATAGGAGGAGGGGTTAGTGCGGCCCCGAACCGGCGAAAGCCGGAAATCAGCGCTGATTATTGAGATTACAGCAGTTAGATCAAGAAAATAAACAAGGAACAAATTCATGAGTGCAGAACAAGAAGGACAAAATTTTCTGGCGAGTGTGGACCGCTACTTCGAGAAAGCCGCAGCGGCGACCTCACACCCGGAGGGCCTGCTAAAACAGATCAAGATCTGCAATAGCGTTTATCATTTTCAGTTTCCCATCCGTCGCGGGGACAGTTACCGCGTGATAAACGGATGGCGTGCTGAACACAGCCATCACAAGCTTCCTGTTAAGGGCGGTATTCGTTACTCGGAGAACGCAAGCGAGTCGGAAGTGATCGCGCTCGCCACACTGATGACGTACAAGTGCGCGATCGTAGATGTACCTTTTGGAGGTGCCAAGGGGGCTATCCAGATCAACCCCAGAGAGTTCAATGTTGAGGAGCTCGAAAGGATCACGCGCAGATACACGACTGAGCTGATCAAGAAGAATTTCATCGGCCCCGCCGTCGATGTCCCCGCGCCCGACTACGGAACCGGTCCGAGGGAGATGGCCTGGATCGCTGACACATATATGGCTTTTCACGGTGAGCAGATCGACGCCCTTGGATGCGTAACCGGAAAATCGGTTCCGCAGGGCGGCATTCGCGGCAGGACCGAGGCGACCGGGCTTGGCACTTTTTACGGATTGCGCGAGGCCTGTTCCATCGAAGAGGATATGACCAGGCTTGGTCTGGATCCGGGTCTTGAGGGCAAGACGTTTGTAATTCAGGGACTCGGAAATGTGGGTTACTACGCAGCAAAGTTTTGTGCGGAACACGGCGCCAAGCTGATCGGCGTCGCCGAGTACGAAGGGTCGATCCACAAACAGGACGGCATCGATCTTGAAAAACTGGTGGAACACAGGAAAGAAACCGGTTCGATCCTCGGATTCGATGGAGCGACCGATCTTCCGAATCGAGAGGACGCTCTTGAACTTGAGTGCGACATTTTGATCCCAGCTGCACTGGAAAACCAGATCACTGCGGAAAACGCCCCCAGGATCAAGGCGAAGATCATCGGCGAAGCAGCAAACGGCCCGATCACCGCGAATGCGGAGCAGATACTTGAAGAAAAAGGAATAATGATCATCCCGGACGTGTACCTGAACGCGGGCGGTGTGACAGTTTCGTACTTCGAATGGCTAAAGAACCTTTCCCATGTCCGGTTCGGTAGAATGGGAAAGAGGTTCGAACAAGGTGCGTATGACCGCATACTTGGAATAGTCGAACGCGAAACAGGACGAAGCCTCACAAAAGAGGAAAGGGAATCCGTCGCTCGCGGCGCCGACGAGAAAGACCTTGTATATTCCGGGCTCGAAGAAACGATGATCGGTTCCTACCAATACACGAGGGAGATCCTTTTGAGCAATCCTAAGGTGGATAACCTGAGGACGGCGGCATTTGTCAACGCCATTGACAAGGTCGCACTTTGCTACGGGGAACTTGGTATCTTCCCGTAAAGAGCCGCAAACTTGGACAAGAAAAGGCCGGGAGCATTGCTCCCGGCCTTTTCTTGTCCTCAAATCAATTACAGCGGTCACTGCCTAATGCGTCGCGAGTCCGCAATTGACATTAAGACCCTGACCGGTGATCGCCCCGCCCGCGTCAGAACAAAGGAAAAGGACCGTCTTGGCGATCTCTTCGAGAGTCTCGAAACGCTTCAGGAGCGTGCGGGACCGCGTAGCTTCAATTGATTCTTCAGGCGTTATGTCGAACGCTTCTGCTAGTTTCTCGTTGAACTTTTTGCCCGTGTCGGTATGAGGCTGGAAACCCGGAATCACCGTATTCACCGTAACATCGTAAAAACCAAGTTCCGCGGCCAGCACCCGTGTCAACGCCAGTAAACCCGCCTTTGAGACAGCGTCGGCGGATGCGTAGGGAAGGGGGTTCTTGCCCGAGAGACCGCCGATGTTGATGATTCGACCGTTTTCCGATTCTTTGATATGTGGGATCGCATATTTGCAACAGAGGAAAACCGAGGTCAGATTTGCGGCGATCACTTCATTCCAGACGTCGACCGGCATGTTGTCGACCGAGTAACCCACGCCGACCGTTGCGGCGTTGTTTACAAGGATGTCTATATTGCCGAAGTAGCCCCTGGCTTCATGGATTATCCTCTCGATCTCATCCTCGTTGGTCGCGTCAGCCTGAATTCCAAGCACCTTACCGCCAAGCATCTCGATCCCTTTCTCTGCCTCTTCAAGGGTTTCTGCCGTTCGGCCATTTACTACCACGCTCGCTCCTGCGATCGCAAGTTGTTCGGCGATCGCATATCCGATGCCGGCCGAACTTCCGGTAATTATCGCCACTCTTCCGTTCATTACGTTCATCTGCGGTTCTCCTGTCAAATACTTCGTCGCCCGTTACCTGATGTTCTAAAGGCAGACTAGAGCTACAACAAGAGTTTATCTTTTGCCAATCCTCAAAACAAAAGGCCGGGTCTCCTTCCGGCCTTTTCTACGCTTCGTGTTCTCAAGTTCGGATCAATTGGAAAGGATCGGGTGTCCGCCCCCTTTGCTGTGATCCATTGTTCGAAGATATTCATCGCGATCGTTCTGATACAGCACTATATGTTCACCTTCGTACCTCACCACCCTTGAAACCCTTTCGAAGTCCTTACTGTGATCGGCGATAAGGAACGCATTCGATCTGGCCGACACCACCATTCCCGCCGCGTAGATGTAGCCCCCTTTGTCGTATTTCGTCCCGGCGTACTGCGCAGCGCCCACCGCTATGTCCGGAGAGTATTCGCCACTCTGTGCTTTTGTGCGGTCGGCACGGCCAACGAATACAGTGTAGTCCGTGAATCTCAGGCTTTTCCGAAAGCGGTGTTTTGGTCCTCGTGAGATCTCGAAGAGTTCAGCAAGTCCGCTGTCGATAGCATCCAGCATTTCCCGCGAAACCGGTGTCACAGAGTAAACGGTAACCCCTTCGGGAGTCGAGACCACCAATGTGAAATGGTCGCCGGAGATACGCTCGGCGGATTCCTTTACGCTCTCAGGCACCTGCGACGAGGCAGTGGCCCTGAAAGCAACAAGTATGAGCGCGCCAATGATGAGTGCGAAACATACGATTCTTGTGAATAAATTCATGTGTCACCTCGATAACCGGTCGAATCCGACCACATGATCGCAATGGGCAATAATCGTGCCGTGGCGGTTCCGGGTGACCGGTCGGGATAAGATGTACGGGTTGGGGTTTGTTTGCGCACGATATCGAGAAAAGCTCGACGATATAGGTGCCGGTATAAAGACAGGTCTATCGGGACATCAACTTTCCAGCTGTGTTCTGGCCTTTTCTATGAAGAGGCTCAGCATCTGGGCTATCCGCCGGCTCATCTCGTTACCGATAAGCGTTTCACCTACCAATCCGGCCAATAGATGAAGATCCGTTGCCGAATCCCTGCGTAACTCGATGTTTTGCGAAAACTGGACCAGTGTCCTCACGCCCGACTTGGGTAGAAAATCCGCTGCGTATCGAAGCAGGTTGTGGTTCTCAGTCTCGAGAGGGGACCACTCCACACGTTCTTCGCTGTTCTCGGTCTCGCGTACTGGAAACCTTTCGACGAATGATCCGACAAAGGGAATGTCAGCGCGGATCCTCCAGTAAGTTATGCCCTTGGCATCAGTATGAATACTCTCGATGCTTGGCATATACTCGATAAAGTTCCGTATGTCCGCAAAAAAGTCGCGCACCTTATCGAAACTGGCATCGATCTCGAAAGTCTCGCTGAAATTTGCTCGAACCTTGAACATAAAAGTTATGTTGATAAGGGAGGCGCGGAAGGGGAACCACGCTGCCCGGCAGAATTGCTTACGAACGATATGTTCCGGTAAACACCGGGCGTTTTTTGATTCTAATTGTTCAGACCGCCTATGCACAACCCGAAAACTGATGATTCCCATTTGACCTGCCGCAATTGTGGCGGTTCAAGGTTCATTCGCTTGGATGAGTTGGACAGCGACCAGAAGCTGATCGTAGAGCGAACGGAGCCAAATATAGGATCGACCACTGAAAGGCAACATCATTCTTCTTTGTTTTGCCGCCGCTGCCTCTATCCGATCGGACAGCATGACGATCGTGCGTGAGAATGTCTACCGGTCCGCCCCGAGCACTTCCTCAAATCCTTCCCGCACTGCCATTCTCTTCTCGGCCAACTCCTCGAGCATCGCTCCGGCCGAAGACCTGCCCATTCTTTCCGAGATAACGGATAAGAGATCCCGGTTTGCGAGCGGCACAATCGTTGAACGGCCGACGGCGAGCCGTATGTTGTGGTCCAACAAGCTGAGGAATCGATACCCCGAGTCCAACCTGGTATACGTCGCGAAGGAAATTGCATTTCCTTCAAGCAGCCTCTTCAGTGTGACCGCCGTGGAACTGTCACTACCGCGGTCCATGATCCCGGTGGCGAGCTGAAGATAGCGAATGGCAAAGTAAACGTCCTGAAGTCCGCCCTCGCCGTACTTGATATCGATGATCTTTCCACTCCGGCCAGCCGATCTCTCGGACTCGAGCCGTTGCCGGATACGCCAGGACTCGAGCTTCAGCTTCGATCTTCCGGTCTCGGCAGCCCGTTTGCTCAGTTCCGCTCGCACATCTTCATCAAGGTTCTTCGCGAAATCGCCGGGGGAGTATACGGTGCGCGCCTTCGCATACGCGAGCCACTCCCAGATCGCGGAGCGGTTCTTCAGGTACTCAAGAAGGGCGCCGGTCCCGACCGATGTGGCGCCGTTCTTTCCATCCGGCCGAAGCCTCAGATCGACCCTGTAAAGTGATCCGTCCCTCGTCATGCTTGAAAGTACAGTAACGAAGACCTCTACCGCTTTTGCGTAGAACTCGCTTCGCGAAATGCCTTTGACGGGAACAGCAAAGTCGTCATCATGAACCAGCACCAGGTCAAGGTCCGAATGATAATCCATCCCGCCGCCCCCCAGTTTGCCCAATCCCAGAACTGCCATCGGCAGCACGGCATCGGGCGAAGCGAAATGGTTTCCTGTCTCGATCTCGGCGATCCTGTGGGCCGCGCGGATCGAAGCCTCCGCCAGGACGGTCTGTTGGCGTTTGGCCTCTTGAAGATCGAGATTCTTGCAAAGGTCGGCCACGACGATCCGCAAACGGAGCTTCGACCATTTTTGGCGGAGCACCGAGAGCATCGCCGGAAAACTCTTCTCCTCTGCCGCTGACATGAGCTCGGCATGATGGTCAGGTGGATGAAATTGAGAGCCGCAGTCCGGCAGGGACTCAAGCAGCGCCGGATGTCCGGCGAGCGATTCGATCAGTGGCGGCGCGTACCTTCGAATTAGCCTGACAACGTCCGCCTTCTCCGCGGCTAACTCGGATCCGGATTCCTCGTCAAGCGACTCCGATGCGGTGCGGGTTCTCGCGGGCGGGGGCATGGAATCGTGTATTTCGCCTGATTCCCTTTCAACGTACGCGGTATGGTCGAAGAATCGTTTGAACACGCGCGAAACGTTGGCGGTGTGGCGCCGAAGTTCCTCAATGAACTCCACTGCCGAAGGAAATCCCATCCGGGCGGCGATCATCTCTTGAGGGCCAGGATCGTCAGGCACCAGATGCGTCTGAAGTCCGTTCTCCATCTGAAGCCGGTGCTCGATCCTGCGAAGAAAGACATAGGATTCGAAGAGTTCGGTGAACTCGCTTTCGCTTATCAGCCTTCGGTCCGAAAGCCTGGAAAGGCTTATGAGCGTGTGAGGGGCGCGAAGCCAGCGGTCCGTTGCGCCGAACGCCAGCTGAAGCGCCTGGGCTATAAATTCGATCTCGCGTATTCCGCCAACGCCGAGCTTTACGTCAAAGCCGTTGCTCCGTATCTTCTCCAGATCGATCTTCTGTTTGGACCTAAGCACATTTCCGAGAGCGTTCTCAACGGTTTCAGTTGACGAAAAGACGAACGGTTCAACCGCGCTGTAAAAGCCCTGGAACACTTCCGGGTCCCCGGCGCTGTTCCGGCTTCGTATCAGGACTTGCTTTTCCCAAAGCTGCGCCGAGTCCTTGTAATATGCCGTCGCTTCCCGCAGCGAAACCGCGAGGGATCCTACCCGCCCGTGCGGCCGAAGCCTGTGGTCTACCCGGTACGCGCCGCCTTCTCCTGACTGGTCGCTGACGACCCTGGATACGAATTCGGCGAGTTTTACGAAGTATTCCTTATTTGAGGTTTGGCCCTTCCTTCCCTGGCCGGAGGTGCTGCCATCGGCCGAGTAGATGAACATCAGGTCGATGTCTGACGAGTAGTTAAGTTCTTTGGAGCCCAGCTTTCCGAGCGCGACCACGCAAAAACCGGCTCGTGTCGCTTTGCCGTGCTCGTCGATCTCCAACGGCATTCCGTATCGGTTGTCGAGTTCCTGTTTCGATATCTGAACCGCGTATTCGAGGACCGCGTCGGCGAGATTTGAGATCTCTTCCGTTATTTCCGCGATCGTAGCCAGGTTTCGTATGTCCTTGAGGAAAATCCTGATCAGTTCCCGCCGTCGGAAACGGGCAAGCATCACGCCGGGATCGAGGGTGGTATTCGTGAGGGCAAATCTGGCAAGCGATTCCAGAAGAACATCCTTGTCCCTACCACTTGGCTGCTGTCGTTCTCTTCCAAGCCAGCGTACATAGTCGGGATGCTGAAGTATCGTTGTCGCAAGCAGAGGGCTGTAGGCAGAAACGCTCAGCACGTCTGACAGCAGGCTCCTGTCCTTGAGCAGTTTATTTGCTGCTGACGGATACCTTACCGAGAACTCATTGAAGAACCTGAGCGCGCTTTCCGGTTTTGGCAGGTCTTTTATGAGAGGCTGAATGGTTTCCATCTTGGTTAGGCGACGGTTAAATGATAAACCTTTAACTTCAAATGGCAAGATACGAGTTTCCCGTAAATAAGGCTTTTCACAGGAGGCGTCTGGACGAATTTCTATTCGACAGGTTTCGTTCGCTGAGCAAAGCGTACCTGCGTTCAGTACTTAAAGACGGGGTCTGCGAAGTAAACGGGATCCCGGCTAATGGTGGTCTGTTAGTGCGCGCGGACGATTTTATAGAGATAGAGGTCGATGGATCGCGAATGACCGGGATGGCGGCGGAGGACATACCTCTTGACGTGCTGTATGAGGACGGTTCAGTTCTTGTGATCGACAAGCCGGCCGGTTTGCTCGTACATCCCACTAACTACGAGCGGAAAGGAACCGTGCTCAACGCGATGACCCATCACCTCAACCGTGACCGGGAAGAAGGTGACGAGTTCATAAGACCTCATTTGATCCACCGTCTTGACCGTGAAACGTCAGGTGTTCTCGTCGCCGCGAAAGACCAGAGATCTTCGAGTATCCTGTGTTCGCATTTCAAGCGGGGACTGATCGAGAAACGGTACGCGGCGATCGTATCAGGAGCCATTGAGCGGGATTCCGGCGAGATCAACCTGCCGATCGGAAGGAATGCGGAGAAGAAGTTGTGGGAGGTCACCCCGGGAGCAAAAGCATCGATAACGAGGTACAAGGTGTTGCGCCGGTCTCAGCGATACACGTTGCTTGAACTGGAACCTGTGACTGGGCGCACCAACCAGCTGAGAATTCACTGCGCCGCGATCGGCCATCCGATCCTGGGCGACGTATCACAGGACGGTGAAGAATTTCGACGGCTTTGCCTCCACGCTTCAAGGACGGTTTTCTGGCATCCGGACGGCGGAAGAAAGGTCGCGATCGAATCCGAGGCAGATTTTCTGGATGAGTTTGAAGCGCATGCCGACGGCGCCCAGCCCCGTTGAGCCGGATCAATTCCCTTTGCCAACCATCGCGATGATTCTTAGAGGCGCACCGCTTCCTCCCTTGATCTTAATCGGAAGCGCGACGATCCTGAATCCTTTTGCCGGAATCTTGTCCAGATTCGCGACGTTCTCGAACGCCGGAATATCATTCGTCATAAGCGCGACATGGCTTTCAAAAAGGGTTGACTGGCCGCGGTCGATGCTTGCGGTGTC
The DNA here is from genome assembly GCA_024640445.1 of Acidobacteriota bacterium. Lineage (GTDB taxonomy): Bacteria > Acidobacteriota > Blastocatellia > Pyrinomonadales > Pyrinomonadaceae > Aridibacter. Next base: position 16,191 of record JAHEEZ010000017.1, read on the forward strand.
GATCCCTACCGCGTTGATCTTCCGGTTCTCGATCAGCCATTTCGCTGCCGCCGGATCGAGTCCCGGAAAATGAAGTTCCTTGACCGCCGCTTCGCCGCGGTTCGCCGTTCCCAGGTATTTCTCCTTGTCGGGATAGAACTTTCCGAAGCCGGTCTGCAGCAGAACGATCGAGTTCTTCGGTATCTCGCCGTTCGCCTTTTCCCAGTCCTGGAGATCCTGGACCGAAACCAGGTAGTCGCGGTCCTCAGCGGCTTTTGATGAGACGTCGATCTTCACCGCATTCCCGATCAGTTTTTCGAGCGGTATCTGATCTACTGTTTGCTTGCCTTCGGCGAAATGGACCGGGGAGTCGATGTGCGTCCCACCGTGTTCCGCTCCCGAATAATTGTAAGCCGAATAGAAGTAACCGTTGTCGGTCATGCCTTCGGCAACGGTCTCGTGCTTGAACTCTTCGGCAGTCACCCAGTAAACGGTGTCCTTATCGAATGAGTACGACAGGTCGACGATCGTTTCACCAGTGACCGCGGGCCTATCGGGCGCAGGCGCCTCGGCGCGGCGCTCGCAGCCGGAAACAAGGATCAAAGCGGCAGTCAACAAAACAAGTAGTTTCATTTGAAATCTCCTGAGATTGTCCAAAGTATTTACGAGTCACCTTGCCTTCAAACAAGGTTTGTCCGCCGCCTCAAGCGCAAGTTCGCGTGCTCGTTCGTTGGCATTTCGCATCGGTTTTATCACATCCGTTACGCATATCGAATCCTTTGTGATCTTGGAGGCCGTCAAGTAAGAAGTGACCTTTTCGGTATTCACGGGATCCTCGCTCACGTCGTAGCGAATGATGAGCGCGAACGGATCACGCCCGCCGGACTTATTGGTTCGAAAACGCCATTCGGCCTTCTTTCCAACCGAAGAAAATCCGCTGGAGACGATCTGCGTCAGGTTTAGTTCAAATCGACGGTCTTTCGGTGCGATCACGGTGATCGTCTGCCGCAGATCGCCTTCGGTCACTTCGAGCTCGTATCCGAACGCGCCTTTGCATCTCTGAACTGACCACCCCTCGTCCTCGTTCAGCTCAGTGGTCTCGCACCTGGAAGCTTCAAGTTCCGTGTAAACGGAATCGACCTCTTCCGTTTCGACTCCTTTAGTTGGAGTTGGCGACGGAGCCCCGTTGCTCTGGGTCTGCATGACAGCGCTGTCCGCGGAACGCCCCCCGATAACCGCTCCGTTTTCGGCGGTCTCGGGGCCGCCGGAACAGCCGTGAAGAAAGAAGACGACGACGAGCGAGGTCAAACTAGCAGCTGGTAGTTTCATAATCCTATTTGATCGTTACCGTGATCGTTAATTTCTCGTCCTTCTCAGCAAAGCTTCTGATCTCAAATATGTAGTCGCCCGTCTCATTTAGAGTCGCGACAAGCTGTTTGTCTTCTTCATCCTCATCAGCGTCGCCTTTTACCATTCTGAAACGAATGGTTTCTGAATCGGAAGTTACGGTAAGCGTCTGGCCCTTGGCGGCGCCTACTATGAAACGGCGGATCCCCGGATCTGCTTCAAGCTCCACCGGGACCTTCGCGGAGAACTCTCCTTTCCGGAACTCGATCCTCTTCGGCGGATACAGGTCGCGCTTGTCAGGATCTCCGGTCTCTTCCAAATTGCTGCCCTTCAACTTGTAGCGGCGGGTCACGACCACTTCAGGACAACACGCCCCACCGAACTCGCCAGGATCATTGGATTCGACAACTAGGACGCCGTCCTTTATCTCTGCTTTGCGAAGGCCTCCATCGGCACGGTCGCCGCCTTCGAGGGTCACCAGCCGTGCCGGCTTTCCGTCACGCAGAGTGTAAATGTATGCTTCAGTAAAATTCCCGGTTCCTCCTGTATTGCAGACTGAAAGAACCACTGCTTCGTCTTTGCCGTCTCCATTGAGGTCTCCGTAAGCGATACCGTAAACGCTAAAATATGTTCGGTCGACCCACCCGTCCATCTCCTTTTCTTCCGAAAATTCGCCGTCTTTTACCGTGATCCGTACCCCTTCCTCACCGCCGCAGAATTCTGCATCGTAAGTGAAGTTCTTGAAGTCCACAGACTTGATATCGTTTTGGGCGGAAACGCCTGAGGCGGCAGCCAGCGCGAGGACGGCTATTGTCAGAAATTTCATTTCTCTTTCTCCGTAACATTTTCGGCGGGTTGACCGCCGGAATACTTGTTTGCGCCGATTATACAAAAAACGGCGGACAATACCCGCCGTTTTTCGAAATTAATTCGAACGAGTATCACGCCGCTTCGGTCTCCGGCTCTTCGTGATACGGATCGTGAAGCTCAACCGGTGTCCCCCTTCGGCGGACCCTTATGTTCAGGAACTCGACCAAGACCGAAAATGCCATCGCGAAATAGATGTATCCCTTCGGTATGTGCTGATGAAGCCCTTCGGTCACGAGAGTGAAGCCGATCAGAAGCAGGAACGCCAGCGCCAGCATCTTTATCGTCGGATGGCGTGACACGAATTCCGCGATCGGTCCCGCGAAGAACATCATTCCGATGATCGAAACGACAACCGCAGCGATCATTATCCAGACGTTGTCTACCATTCCGATCGCCGTAATGACCGAATCGAGAGAAAAAACGATGTCCAGGAGCATTATCTGAATGATCACGCTGGTAAACCCCGGGTAGACCTTCTTGGCCTCCGTTCCCGACTCGCCTTCAAGCGATCCGTGTATCTCGTGCGTGCTCTTGGCGATCAGGAACAGCCCTCCGATCAGAAGAATCAGGTCCCTGCCGGACACATCCCAGCCGTAGACCGTGAAGAACGGCGCGGTCAGGCCCATGACCCACGTCAGGGAAAAAAGCAAGACCACGCGCATAACAAGCGCCAGACTCAGTCCCAAGAACCGCGCCCTTGGCTGATCGCTTTCAGGGAGTTTACCCGAAAGGATCGAAATGAAGATAATGTTGTCGATCCCGAGTACGAGCTCGAGGACCGTTAGCGTAAAGAACGCTATCCAGATGTGCGGATCAAATAGAAAATCCATCGAAATTGCCCTGTTTTGGTTGCTGCGTATGCCGCAGAGCTGCCGCAGCGGTTAGTTGACGCCGAATGCCCAGCCGATCGAGATCACTATATTGCCGGTCTTGCTGTTTCCGTTGGCCGCGGTATCCCTCTGAATGCTGAGGAGTCCTCGCGATATCCGGGCGTCGATCTGAAGGTAGTTCTTGCCAAATGGAATTTCGAACCCACCTCCCCCGGTGAATCCGAAGTTGTTGCTGTTGACATCGTTCTTGATGTCGGTTGTCGCGTCGAACGGGATCGGAGGAAGCGGATCGCCGTTTGGCGGAAGAAGCACGGGAATCGTCCCGTCCCGGTCAAGATAAAGGGTGCTCGATCCCGCAGTATTCGTTTTTGCGCTCAACAGGCGGCCGTAATAAGGCCCGCCGTTCACGTAGAATCCGGGCTTATCCCTGTCTCCAAACCGGTATTTTGCGAGAACCGGAAACTCAAGATAATTGAGGACCGCCTTATTCTCGAAATCTGCATAATAATACGCCCCGCTCGGAAGCGTCGGCAGACCCGGGATCGGTTCGGTGACGGGCTGAATTCCGACGCGCTTTCCGCCTTGGCCCGCAAAATTAACTTCCGGCTGGATCGAGAATCGGTCGGTTATGCCAATGTCGACGAACCCCCCAAAATTCGGGGCAAGCCGTGATTTGAAGTCGCGACTTAGTTCGTTGTCCTGTCCGCCGCTGAGCTGGGGTATGCTAATGCCGCCCTTGAAACCAACGTAGGTCTTCGGTTTGTCCTGTGCAGGAGCAAATGCGGTGACGGCGGCGATGAGCGTCATCACTCCAAGAAACATTCTCAAGAGAGCCATTTGCGGGATCCTCCTTAATGATTTCGGGCCACAGATCAGGAATGTGAGAAGTCTATCATCAAACCGGCACCGCGAAGGGCCGACTATTTGGATCGCGAATAAACGTGTTTTCCGGCTACGAACGTAGCCACGGGCGCCCCGACAAATTCCCAGCCGCCGAACGGCGAGTTCCTGGATTTTGATCGGGTCACCGCAAGGTCGTACGTCCATTTCAATTCCGGGTCGAGCACCGTAATATCCGCGACAGAACCCGGTGCCAGCGTTCCCCGGCCCGCAAGCCCGAAGATCTTTGCCGGGTTGGCAGAGCAAAGTTCCACGAGCCTCTCCAGTCCGATGATGCCTTTATGGACGAGTTCATTGAACGCGAGGCCGACCCCCGTTTCCAGTCCGGTGATCCCGAACGGCGCCCTGTCGTACTCCAACGCTTTTTCGTCAGCGTGGTGTGGGGCGTGGTCGGTCGCGATCGCGTCGATCGTGCCGTCTGCGATAGCTTCCAGGATCGCTTCAAGGTGGTCCTGACTGCGGAGAGGCGGCGCCATCTTCGTGTTCGTGTCGTAGCCTTCAACTGCTTTATCCGTAAGGGTGAAATGGTGAGGAGCGACCTCGCAAGTGACGTTCACTCCCTCCTTCTTGGCCTGCCTGATCGCCTCGATCGTCCCGCGCGTTGAAACGTGCGCAATGTGGATGTGCGCTCCTGTCTCCCTGGCAAGAAGAAGGTCGCGGACGGCGTCGATATCTTCAGCCAGCGCCGGCATCCCTTTGAGGCCCAGAAGAAGGGAAACGCGTCCTTCATGCATTACCCCACCTGCTGACAACGACTTGTCCTCGCAATGATCGATCACGGGCAGGTTATGGTCTCGGGCGTATTGCATCGCGCGTCTCATCATTCCCGCGCTGGGTACCGGTCGTCCGTCGTCGGAAACCGCCACCGCTCCTGCGGATTTCATCTCCGCCATCTCTGCAAGCTCGACCCCGTCCGACGACTTTGTGATCGCCCCGATCGGAAACACATTTGCGAGGCCGGAGTGTTCCGCCTGTTCGATCATGTACCGCGTTATCGCAGCGTTGTCGTTGATCGGTTTCGTGTTGGGCATCGGGCAGATGCTGGTCCATCCGCCGGCAACGGCCGCCGAACATCCGCTGGCGATCGTCTCTTTGTGTTCCTGCCCAGGTTCACGCAAATGCACGTGAAGGTCTATGAACCCTGGAGCGACGAGCAGTCCGCTTGCATCGAAGACCTCCGCGTCCTCTGGTCCGTCCTCAGATAGCCGCAGCCACGCAACGACCTTCCCGTCTTCGACGAGAACATTCATTCCGGTATTTTCATTTGCGGCGGGATCGATGAGATGCCCGTTCTTGATCAGTAATTTCATTCTCAGATTACCAGTGGCCGTTTTCGGCCTCCCCCTTGTTCTTCCTTTCCGTTCTCGTTATTCCGGGGCTTTCCCTCCGGTCGCGAGATATAGGACCGCCATCCTGACAGCCACACCGTACTTGACCTGGTCAAGGATCTGGGAACGAGCGCTGTCAGCTACCTCGGATGCGATCTCGATTCCCCGGTTCATAGGTCCGGGATGGAGCACGATCGCGTCTTCCTTAGCGAGCGCCAGCCTGTCCTGGGTAAGCCCATAATGGATCGCATACTCGCTGAGCGTTGGGAAGAATGCCGAATCCTGACGCTCCTTCTGGATCCGAAGTATCATCACCACATCAGTGCCTTCGATCGCATCTTCCACCGTCGGTGCGACCGTAAGCCCCTCTTCGACCAGGTACTCAAAGTCTTCAGGCACCAGCGTTTTCGGACCTGCGACCCGGACGGTGGCCCCCATTTTCGTGAGGAGATGTATGTTCGAGCGGGCGACGCGTGAATGAAGAATGTCTCCGAGGATCGCGACCTGAAGCCCGGCGATCCTTTGTTTGTGCTCGCGAATCGTCATAGCGTCGAGAAGCGCCTGCGTCGGATGTTCGTTGGTGCCGTCGCCGGCATTGACGATCGCCGCCCTGCTGATCCTTGCAAGCTGGTGAGGTACGCCGGCGCTCGAATGCCTGACGACGATACAGTCCGGCGACATTGCATCAAGCGTGAGAGCGGTGTCTATCAATGTCTCACCCTTCGAAACGCTTGATGTCGAAACGCTGATATTCACTGCGTCAGCGGAAAGCCGCTTTGCGGCCAGCTCGAAAGAGGTCCTTGTCCTCGTGGATGCCTCAAAGAAGAGATTGATCACGGTCTTGCCGCGAAGCGCCGGCACTTTCTTGATCTCGCGCGATGATATTTCCCGAAAGCTTTCGGCCGTGTCGAGGATTCCGGTGATTTCTTCGGCGGTAAGATCGCGGATCCCCAGCAGGTCTTTTCGATGAAATGGCTTCTCCATATCCTTTTGCCTCAGTACCGGATCCCGATCCCCGGCAGACACAAAAAAAGCAAGGCGCCTGCCTTGCTTCGATTTTAGCGGTCGGGAAGGGTGTAAATACCGACGGCCTCGACGCCGTCAAACTCTTCGAGCATCACCTTGATGATCTCGCTTTTTTTCGTGGGCACCACTCGGCCCACAAAGTCCGCGTGGATCGGCAATTCACGATGTTCCCGGCCCCTGTCTATCAGCACTGCAAGCTGAACTTTCTTTGGCCGGCCAAAATCCATCAGCTGGTCCAGAGCAGCGCGTATCGTCCGGCCCGTATAAAGAACGTCATCAACAAGAACTATCGTTTTGTTGTCAATATCGATCTCAAGCTCGGTCCTGTTAACGACCGGATTTGCTCCGACAGTAGACAGATCGTCCCTGTAAAGGGTGATGTCAATAATCCCGAAGTCGGGCCTGATGCCCTCCATCTCTTCGATCTTGTCGGCGAGGACCCTGGCAAGCGGCACTCCGCGTCTGCGTATGCCAACAAGGTAAAGGCCCTCGGCGCCGTGATTTTCCTCAACGATCTCGGAAACAAGGCGTGAAAGGGCGCGCCCGATCCTTACGCTGTCCATGATCTTGGCTTTTTCAACCAACGTTACTTCGTCAACCATTGAGGCAAATCGTAGCAAACATAGCTCCGTTGTTACAAGTGGTCCGGGCGATATGACAACCCACGGTCAAAACGCTAAGATTTCTAGCTGAACCGCTTGCTATGTCTTTGTATGAATCGATTCTGAGGCCGCTTCTCTTCAGGCTTCCTCCCGAGACCGCGCACGAACTCGGCCTTGGCCTTTTGCGTCACGGGCTGGGAATGGCTCCTGCGCGATTTGCGGCTAAGAAAAGCTGTGAGACGGAGGGCTTTGGGAAAATAGAAAGATTCGGCCTGAAATTTCCCAATCCCCTCGGCGTTGCAGCGGGATTCGACAAGAACGGAGTAGTGGTCGAGCAGCTTTCGGCTCTTGGATTCGGTTTTGTCGAGGTCGGAACAGTTACTCTTGATCCTCAGGGCGGAAATCCGAAGCCCAGGGTCTTCCGACTTCCGCAGGACCATGCGCTCATAAACCGCCTCGGCTTCAACAATGATGGAGCGGAAGAGATCGCCGGACGGTTGGCGGCGGCGAAGCGAAGTTGCGTAATTGGCGTGAACATCGGGAAGAATCGTGACATCCCCAATGAAGAGGCGGTCGAGAATTATCTCGCGACATTCAGACTTGTTCATCCGGTAGCCGATTACATTGCGGTAAACGTTTCTTCACCGAACACTCCCGGCCTGAGAGATCTGCAAGCGGCGGATGCGCTCGACACGCTGTTGTCGGAACTTGCCAAATGTAACCGGTCATTCGAAACTCAGAAGCCGATCCTTTTGAAGATCGCACCTGATCTTACTGAGAAACAGGTGGGCGAGATGGTCGAGGCAGCGATGGAAAACAGGATCGCGGGGATCATTGCGACAAATACGACGATTGGTAGAGAGGGGCTTCGAACGTCAGAGGCGGATCTCAAAAAGATAGGACCGGGCGGCCTGAGTGGAAAACCGGTTGCAAACCGCTCGTGTTCGGTCATTCGCAAAGTGTACAGATTTTCGGACGGCACGCTTCCGATCATAGGAGTGGGCGGCATCTTCACAGCGGAAGACGCGTTCGCAAAGGTAGCCGCCGGTGCCTCATTGCTTCAGGCTTACACGGGATTCGTTTACGGCGGACCGGGATTCGCGAAGCGCATAAACAGCGGCCTGGTGGAGATACTCAAAAGGAAAGGCTTTGGTTCGATCGACGAGGCGATCGGTACAAAGGCGGCCAGAAAGCCGTAAACACTCTGAAATGTGAATCAAAATGCCGTCGACGGAACTAGCCGGGGAGGGGCGCCGGGGGCGTGTAATAAGCGTATCATGCGTTTGACAGCGTTAGGTCAAAAGTTATAATTAAACCTTTTGCGTTGCCGCTGTTTGAAATTCTGTTTACTTAATATCAAGAATGAAAATCGACTTAAAGAGGACCGA
>JAHEEZ010000198.1 GCA_024640445.1 Acidobacteriota bacterium
TCCCAATCGAGAGACTCCAGGTATTCACGAAGGAACTGTTTGTCGAACGACGCCTGGGCGTGACCCGGTGAATATGTGTCTAGTGACCAGAACCTGGACGAATCAGGCGTTAACACCTCATCGATCAAGAGTATGTTTCCGTTGACGTCGCGACCGAACTCGAACTTCGTATCGGCGATGATAATACCTCTTGATGCAGCGAATTCCGATGCCGCCGTGTAAAGAGCCAGCGCCCTTTTCTTCAGTTCCTGTGCGGCTTCAGCGCCGATGATCGACGCAAAGCGTGACTCGTCTATGTTTTCATCGTGCCCTTCGGCCGCCTTCGTCGCCGGCGTAAAGATCGGTTCCTCGAGTTTCGAGCACTGTACCAGACCTGCCGCTAGTTTATGGCCGCATACAGTGCCGGTGGCAACATAGTCTTTCCAGCCTGAACCTTCTAAATATCCCCTGACGACGCACTCGACAGGAAAGACTTCGGTTCTTCTTACAAGCGTCGAGCGGCCGGCGAGTTCAGGATGTCCTTCCGCGAAATCAAAGCCTTTCAGGTCCGTTGTGATCAGGTGGTTCGCGCTGATGCCGGAAAGTCTTCCAAACCAGAACTCAGATAATCCGGTCAGGATCGCGCCCTTTGAAGGGATCTGGTTTGGCATCACGCAGTCGAAAGCGGATATTCGGTCAGTCGCGACAAGCAAAAGCCTTTCGCCATCGACCTCGTAAACGTCCCTGACCTTGCCCCTGTGGACAAGCCTGAGATCTTGTATATCTGTATGAGATACGGTCGGAACTAGGTTCATTTCTTCCGGATCCTGGGATTCGCCAAGTTTTGGTGTGACGGCTTTAGACTTTATTACTAATTTCCGTTCACGTAAAGACCTCGCGGGAGGATGAGGCAGGGAATACCGAAGTTTCTCCAATTGTTCAACAGTGTTGATGATTTTTACTTCACTTTTGTCAAAAAACATAGCATAATACATGAGTGCCGGCCGGATATGTTCCTTCGCCGGACATATCCGCGCCGATCGCATTCAAATCAACCCACCCGCAGTTCCCCAGAAGAAGTTCAAGGGAAAGGCAAACCCATCACTGCCGAGCAATTCGGAGACTCTTTCAAAATGAGAACTTCAGCCCGTATGTCACGAATCCTTCTTCTCTTCCTTAGTGCGTCTTGCTTCCAGACCGCACTGGGTCAGTACGAAAAGACCGAAACCGTTTCGGACAGTAGTTTCGAGTGGATCTTATTAATCGCATTCTTGGTCGTGATCGGGGCGGGCGCAGTAGTCGTGATACGGCTGAGGCCCTGGGACCGGTCTGCCAAAGTGCCGGCCAAGAAGCAACTTACAGATCTGGTTTACGACTGGAAACCTGATTTTGATTCACCCTCAGAAGACAAGCATGAAGCGCCCAAGGGCGGCGAGAGAGACGTTGAGAGGCCCGCGCGCCAAAAGAGGACGAAGACGGTGACTGCCACCGAAGCTGCGTTACACGGGATAGATATCGACGAAGTACGCGAGAAGATGGAAAAGATCAAGTTCGCCCGTCTTCCGATCAACAGGTTCGAAAAACTGGATCCTCCAAAGCCTTTCGAGGCACTTCCGAATTCGGACGAAGAGGAACTGCTGTCCGCTATCGATTATTCGGATGTGGAATTCGTAGAGGATGAGGGAGCCAGGGAAATCGCATTGGAGTCGATTGCGAGATTCAAAGCCAGGAACGCCGTCGATGCACTGGCCCAAATGGCCCTCTATGATCTGTCTTCGAATCTGAGATGCAAAGCGGTGATGGCACTAGCGGATATCAATCACCCGTCTGTTTTTGAGCCTGTAATGCTTTCATGCGCTGATCCTACGCGCGAGGTTCGTGCGTCCGGGGCCCGGGCCCTGTTCAAACTAAGTTTCAAGCGCGCAGACTCCTGGCTGAGACTAACGGACTGTGCTGACGAATACAGGGTCTCGCAAATCGCGAAAGCCGCGATCGAAGCGGATTTCGTCGGCCGTTCGCTTGAGCGACTTGTGCATACCGACGCAAATCAGGCGTACGAAGCGCTCGCACTTCTTGCGGTTCTGATCAAGGCCGGTGAAACGGACGACATTTTTGACTGCCTGGTCTCAGGCGAAAACAAAAACGTTCGGCTGGCGATACTCAGAGTCTTCACCCTGGTAGCTGACGACCGAGTGCTTGAAAGGCTCCATGAGCTTGTCGAATCGGGCGTTTTCGATAAAGAGATCGAAGCAAGCGTAAGGGAAACCCTTGGCAGCTTCGCCCTCCAGACCGCCTGATCGATCCTAAGATATCAATATCAGAAGCCGCCCCTTGCATTTGCGCGGGGCGGCTTCTGGTTTGCGGAGGCAGAACGGCCGTGCGTGTGGAGTTTGGAGCCGAATCACGCTAGAATTTTCGGATGAGGTTCAGGCTAGATTCCGAACATAAGCCTACAGGCGACCAGCCGGCGGCGATCGAGCAGCTCGTATCCAACCTGGATGACGGCGTTGAAGACCAGGTTCTGCTTGGGATCACGGGTTCAGGAAAGACCTACACGATTGCGAACGTCATTGAACGCACCCAAAAGCCGACGCTCGTTATAGCTCACAACAAGACCCTTGCTGCTCAACTCTACCAGGAATTCAAATCCTTCTTCCCTGATAACGCTGTTGAGTATTTCGTTTCCTATTACGATTATTATCAGCCTGAGGCATACGTGCCCGCGTCCGACCTCTATATAGAGAAAGAAGCGACGATCAATGATGAGATCGACCGTTTGAGGCTTTCCGCGACCCGCGCCCTCTTTGAGCGCCGCGACGTCATCGTTGTCGCTTCGGTTTCCTGTATTTATGGTCTTGGCGATCCGGACGCGTATTACGGAATGCTCCTTTTCGTTGAGCCCGGCATGCAGCTTTCCCGCGAAGATCTTATAAAACGATTGGTCGAGCTCCAGTACGAACGGTCCGAGATCGTATTCGAACGTGGAAACTTCCGTGTCCGGGGTGACATCGTCGAGGTTTATCCGAGTTATACAGATCGTGCTTACAGGATCGAACTTTGGGGCGACGAGATCGACAGCATTTACACGATTGACCCTCTCCTCGGCGAGGTGATCATAAAGCACGATTCGCGTGTTCCTATCTATCCGAAGACGCACTATGTGATGACAAAATCGACGGTCAGCAAGGCCGTAAAATCGATCCGTGAAGAGCTGGTCTGGTGGGAAGAAGAGCTGATCAAACAGGGAAAGCTTGTCGAATCACAGAGGCTTCACCAGCGCACGATGTATGACCTGGAGATGATCAAGGAGATGGGGTTCTGCCGGGGCATTGAGAATTATTCGCGGCATCTGACGGGAAAACAGCCGGGCGAGCCGCCGCCGACACTGCTGCATTATTTCCCGGCCGATTCTCTGGTCGTGATCGATGAATCGCATCAGACGATCCCGCAGATCGGGGCGATGTACAAGGGCGACCAGTCCCGAAAGGGAACGCTTGTCGATTACGGATTCCGTTTGCCTTCCGCGAAGGACAACCGCCCGCTGAACTTCGACGAGTTCATGGAGATGATCGGCCAGACGATCTATGTTTCGGCCACGCCGGGCCCGTTCGAGCTGCAAAGGACGGAAGGCGAGGTCATTGAGCAGATAATACGGCCGACGGGCCTGATCGATCCTCGCATCGAGGTTCGGCCGGTAAAAGGACAGATCGACGATCTTCTGGAGGAGTGCCGGCTTCGTGCTGAGAGGAACGAGAGGGTCCTGGTGACGACCCTGACCAAGAAGATGGCCGAAAATCTCTCGGAGTATTTCGCAGAGGTCGGCGTGAAGGTCACATATCTGCATTCCGATATCGATACGCTTGAGAGGATCAAGATCCTGCGTGACCTGCGAAGAGGCGAGTTTGACGTGCTTGTGGGGATAAACCTCCTGCGAGAAGGCCTGGACCTGCCGGAGGTGTCGCTCGTCGCTATCCTCGATGCGGACAAGGAAGGCTTTCTCAGGTCCGAAAGAAGCCTGATCCAGACGATGGGCCGCGCGGCGAGGAACGCCGAGGGAATGGCCATACTTTATGCCGACAAGATCACTGATTCGATGAAGCACGCGATGGACGAAACGCTCAGAAGGAGGGAGATCCAGGAACAATACAATGAGGAGCACGGGATCACCCCCCGGACCATCGTGAAGCCTGTCGAAGCGACGCTTGTGACCGCGTATGAGGCTGATTATTTCAAGGTGCCGCTTGAACTGGAGAAGTACGAAGAATACTCGCCAAGGCAATTGCGCGCCTTGATCGAGAGCCTTGAGAACGATATGCGTCTCGCGGCCAAAGAAATGAAGTTTGAACAAGCCGCGGAGGTTCGGGACAAGATAAAATACCTGCGAGACCGGGAACTCCAGATACGCTAGTACCAGAAAGAAAGGGAGACAATGATAGTCAAGACGGACAAGAACGAGTTCAGCGATTACCTGGCGGACGCGAGCAATATGCAGGGCGGAAGCGCCGAAAGGCTTTGCGTTCCTGAAACGGCTGAGGAGATATCCTCGATCCTTAAAGAGTCCAACGCTTCCGGTACTCACGTTACCGTCAGCGGCGCGAGGACCGGAACTGTCGGCGGCGCGGTACCGTTTGCCGGGACGATAGTCTCGCTAGAGAAATTCGATTCGATCAAAAGCATAAACAAGGAATCGATGACCGCGGTCGTCGGCGCCGGTGTTTCGCTGGCGGACCTGCAGAAGGCTGTCGAATCCGAAGGCCTCTATTATCCTCCCGATCCTACGGAATGGAGCTGCCAGATCGGCGGAACGGTCGCAACGAACGCCAGCGGCTCTCGGAGTTTCAAGTATGGATCCACACGGGACTTTGTGAACCGGCTGAAGGTAGTTTTGCCGACCGGCGGGATGATCGAGGTGGCAAGGGGCGAATACGTTTCGCGGGATGGCCATATCACTATCCCGAACGGTGAGGGCGGCAAGCTGAAAGCCAGGATCCCGACCTATCCGAAACCGAATGTCCGAAAGAACACATGCGGCTATTTTTCCGGTGAAGATGTTGACGCGGTCGATCTTTTCGTTGGAAGCGAGGGAACGCTTGGGGTAATTACCGAAGTCGGGCTCCGTCTGGTCCCCAGACCCTCGGGCTCACTTTCCGGGATCGTGTTCTTTTCGCAGGAATCTGACCTCCTGGATTTCGTAAATGAGGCTGCGAAAGCATCGTTCGGCACACGGAAACGCCTGGCTGAGGGCAAAGCTGAAGGAGCGGGGGTGGATGCGTCACTGATCGAATACTTTGACCGGAAATCGCTCGAACTGATCTCCGAGAAATTCCCCGAAGTCCCCGAAGGGATGGCAGGAGCCGTGTTCTTTGAGCAGGAAACGAGCGAGAACAATGAAGACGAGCTTTTCGACGCCTGGAACATAATGCTCGAGAACAACGATGCTGAGATAGAAACCTCGTGGTTTGCTGTCAGCGAGCAGGATCTGCAAAAAATGCGCGAGTTCCGTCATGCGCTACCGGTCGCCGTGAACGAAAGGGTAGTCAGGAACGGGCAGCGCAAGATCGGCACAGACATGGCGGTCCCGGACGCCGGATTCGGCTCTTTTCTCAGGTATTGCGAGTCGAGGCTGGAATCAAGCGGAATCGAGTATGTGATCTTTGGCCACATCGGCGACAATCACCTGCACATCAACCTGCTACCCAAAGACGATGAAGAGGCCGTCGCCGCGCGCCATATTTACGGCAGATTCATCGCTTATGCCGTAATGCTCGGGGGCACGGTCAGCGCCGAGCATGGGATCGGAAAACTGAAGTCGAAATATCTCTACGTGATGTACGGCGAGCGTTATCTGAACGAGATGGCGGAATTGAAAAAAGCATTCGATCCGAACGGCATACTCGGGGTGGGGAATATGATCGACCCGAAGTACTTGTGAGTCTATCGCGTCTATCGAGACTATCGTGTCCTACGAGGCAATTAGGTCTAAAGAGTCCGGTGCATTCGAAGGGTCTGGTTGTCGGCACGTCCGGGAATCGGACTAATCTGGTTCGCACTACCCGATAGCCCCTAAACCAGATATCCCCGACAGACCCGATAGACTCAGAAGACTCGACAGACCCCCCAGACTCTCCTCAAGAATCTTGACCTGTAACACTATTTATACTAACTTTCACAAGTTATTGATTTACGAAGCTTTCTACCGGGTGGCCCTAATTTCACGGAGATCATATGAAAAACAAATTGACGTTAATTGGCGCACTTCTGATGGTCGTTGCAATCGCACTCGGCTGCAGCCTTGACAGATTCACCGGAGGAAGCGATTCCGAAGCTCCAAAGGACGGGACCACCAAGACAGAGAAGGGTTCTGATCCATCAAACTCGTCTGATTCGGGCGGCTCCGGCGAACTTGTAGAGGTCGGTATTCCTGAATGCGACGAACTTGCGACCTACATCAACGAACGTGCGGAGACGATCGGCAAAGAATCGATCGTGGTCCGTGGAATCGTCGAAATGTACAAGCAGACGATATTCAGCGGTTTGAAAGAAAGCGTTGAAAAGATGGACGAAAAGCAAAAGGAACAGACCGCCGAGAACTGCAGGCGGTCATTAGAGAACCTGAAGAAGAACATGGACGCGAAGTAGTCCGTCCACACTACTTGAACCGTCCGCGGGCGCCCGGGTTTCGGCCTTGGCGCCCGCAACGTTTGTT
>JAHEEZ010000199.1 GCA_024640445.1 Acidobacteriota bacterium
CCGTCACCGACCGTGAAACTCAGAGTCGCCCCGCCATTGCCGGCGATTGCGTCCATGTTGGTCTCAGTAAACGTGGTCCTGCGCTTGGGTTTGAGCGTGCCGAAGCCGTCCTCGATCTTTCCTGTCCGCAGTACCTTCGCCTCGATATTGGCGTTCATATCCTTCGGCATTCGGACCTCGAGACTTCCCGCGGCGACCTGGATCTCCGCGAAGCGGCCGCGCCAGCTAGGTTTCGCCAACGTGACCTCGACATCACCGCTGCCGATCGTAGCCTGAATGGAGCCGCCTGTGAAACTGAGTTTGGCGTTCGATTCCAGGAAGCTGATGCTCATTGCGCCTTCGACGCCTAAGATCTCCAGGGCACCCTTCCCTCCATCGATAAAAAGGTCGGTATAAAAGGGGACCTTGATCGTGTAGTTGATACTAAACGGGCTGTTACGGAGTTGTTTCGGGAAATTCTTTGCCACCTCCTTCAGATACTTCTTATCATGCGGACCTACGGAGGTTACGCTTATCTTGGTCAGTCCTTCGTCTACCGCGAATCCTGTGATCTTGGCAAGGAGCTCCAGGTCCTGTTCGTTTCCGGCGCTAACCTCGATCTCGGCTGATACTTCAACCTCGCGTTTGTTCCAGCCCTCTATGCGAACCGCGCCTTGAGGCGCTCCGATCAACGAGACCGTCATTCCAGGCCCGGCCTCGAATGTCTCGGTCTTGAACGAAGTTCTTTTTAGAGGTCCGCCGGTCTGTGCTGAAGCGCAGATCGCGAATACTGAAAGAAGGACTAAAGTGAGAATGTGAAACGGCAGGAAGATTCTCTTGATCATAATCTTATTTTACCTAAACAAGGCAGGTGGTTTTCTGGCTGAAGGGGTTGGATGATCGCCTGGAATGGCGTATGCGAGCGGAACGCTTGCATAGATAAAACTAACACATTATCGGCGGATAAAGGAAATAGTTCCTCGCTGATTGGTCACAGTTATGCTGGCACTTCCGTTTCCGACCTTGCCGATGACCCGTCTTCCGGTTCCGACTACCTGGAGGCCTGCTGAAAAGAAAGAACCAAGCGCGATATTCCTGGTAGAAGCAGCGGTCGCTGAAAGCCGGAACGAAGATTCGAGCGGGATCCTCAGATTGATACTTCCGCGAGTCGATACAAACCTGTATGTCCCTTCTGGTTTGATCACTCCGTCGTAGAAGATATCCCCGATCAAGTTTTTTGCCGAGACATAGGACGCGCTAATATTCGTCAGAGTGACGTCACCTTCTGAAGTAATGTGTGCCAGGACGATGCCCCCCTGAATGTTGGTAACACTCAGGTTCCCGATGCGGGTCTCAATGTCGACATCTGACGAATACGGCACATTGACCGTGAAGTTGGCGTCGCCAACCTCATTTCTACCCTGATTATCGCGGACCACGTCGATCACGATCTTTCCACTAAGATTTTGAGGCGAGATGTTCGCGGCAGGCCTTTCCAGGTAAGCTATGATCTCCACTTCATTGCGGTTCCAACCTTGGACCGTAATCGTTCCGGTCCGGTTCGTAAGTTGGAGGCGGATGTTCTTCGTAGCCGGGTAGGTCTTGGAGAACTTCTTCTGCGCAAGAACTTCGGGTGCCGTAAACGACAAAATAGCAGCGATCATTCCCGTCAGGAGGATCGATGTCAGACCAAAGCTTTTTGCTGGGAAAACCGATTTTTTGGATTTCCAGTTCATTT
Organism: Acidobacteriota bacterium; assembly: GCA_024640445.1. Classification (GTDB taxonomy): domain Bacteria; phylum Acidobacteriota; class Blastocatellia; order Pyrinomonadales; family Pyrinomonadaceae; genus Aridibacter. The sequence continues at coordinate 1,718 of JAHEEZ010000199.1, forward strand.
CCAACGTGGAGGATTCTAGAGTTCCGAAAACTCGCGCAGGAGTTCCATCTTCTCCTTCAAAGCGGAATCAAGCATTTCATTGGAAATCGTGTCCTGAGGATTGGCGCGCAGAAGATTCGTGTATTCGTTGACCGCCTTGTCAATCTCGATCAGGTTGCGGTCGAACACATCGCGGGTCTCAGCATTCCACTGGGACCGTCGCAGGTCCACCCTGGTCTTCCAGTATCCTATAGCCGTTTCCTGTTCCCGAATGCGCCGTTCGTTTCTCTGACGCGGCGATTCACCAAGACCCAGATCGGCCATAACCTTGTCGAAAACAGACGGCTGGCCCTCCGCTCCCGTAACAGGATCGGGCTCGGCCACAAAATTCTTGAAGGCGACGACGGTTAAGAGAGAACTAATTAGCGCCACGCCAACGACGGCCGAAACCAACTGCATCGGCGAGAGCTTGAACGAACTGTGCCACATCGCCGCAATGCGCCCCGGCACGGCTTCAGCAGCGCGCTCTTCTTCAAGTTCCGGAGCGACTTCGGTTTCGATAATGTTATTGATCCGGCACCAAAGCGCCTGTGAGTTCGGCGGCAGGGCTTCTTCTGAAAACGACTCGTCGCAAAAACCGACTATTGCATTGAGATCCTCGTAAACCCCATGGCATTCTTCACATCCGCCCATATGAAGGGAGACCTGCTCCCGGGTTACGGCGTCAAGTTCACCGTCAAGGAACGCGCTGATCAGGATTTGAAAATTTCCACAGTCCATCGATACAACTACTCTTCGTACAATAAAATACTAATAAAAGAAATGTGCTAAAAATCCGTCAAATGTTACAGCTAAAAGATTTGCAATAACGCGTGCTAGGATTGCCGGCCCCCCGTAATGGTTGCCTTGATGCCTTTACATTTCTTTACGAACGGTCCCTGAAGTTACCGCACCAACAACCCTCGAAGCTTAAGGCGCGCTTTGTGTAACTGTGACTTCGAAGTGCCGACGGATATCCCGAGTATCCGCGCGACTTCCGAATGCTCAAAGCCTTCGACATCGTGCAGCACGAAGACCGAACGATATCCGGGCGGAAGGCCCGTGATCGCTTTGTTCAGATCTAACCTGTTCAGGATCGGAAGATTCGCCTTGGAGCGGGTGTTCGGCAGAAGATGTTCCGGCATTTCACCGTCTTCGGTCGTCTTTTCATTCTTGACGCTCCGTTTTCTGAAATGCATCAGCACCTGATTGACCACCAGCCTGTGAAACCAGGTTGTGAACTGGGCGTCGCCCCTGAAACTGCCGGCTTTCTTGAAAAGCTGGATGAAAGCTTCCTGAGTCAGGTCTTCGGCTTCTGTCACGTTGTTGGTCATACGGAGACACAGACTGTAAGCCCGTCGGTGATACTTCTGGTAAAGCATCTCAAAGGCTTCGAGGTCTCCGGAGGCAGACAACTGTGTCAATTCAAAATCCGGCGTGTCTCTTGTGATCACTGTTTGCTTGACTTTGCCTGACTCGACTGGCGTACGCACGCCTATGTGTTCCTCTCTTGTGTCTGCGATCGCGGGATTGATCGCCGCGGAGGTCAAGTTCATATCAACTCCAAAGTTGCTGTCGGAATTTGAGAAATCGTTGGTGCCTATGATGTGTCTCCTTTTTCAGTCGGTTGCACTGACCCCGTAATTTTATAGTTAAAAGTGAAAATGGCAAACTTTTCAGCCGTATATTTGACTTGTCGCCTTTGGACGGGCATTACATTCTACATGGCATTTTCTGAAACAGGGCTGCTGGAAACTTACCTCGCTGACGTGTCGAACTGTTTTCGAGGCTATAAAAAGCTCGCTGAAAGGGCCCTTGAGCAAGTGGACGACGAGGAAATTATGGGTTCCCGGGGCGGCGGATCGAATTCGATTGCTCTGATCGTCAAGCATATTGCAGGCAACCAGAGGTCTCGCTGGCGGGACTTCCTAACCGAAGACGGCGAGAAGCCGGACAGGAATCGGGACTTCGAGTTCGAATACGGCGGAGAATCAAGGGAAGATCTTATGAAGGCGTGGGAAGATGGATGGCGGACCATGTTCGGATCGATCGATTCGCTTGCGCCCGAAGACCTTTCAAAGACGGTGCTGATCCGCGGGGAAAGACACAGCGTATTCAAGGCGATCAGCCGGCAATTGACCCACTACGCGTACCACATAGGTCAAATCGTCTTGCTTGCCAAAGAGATTCGCGGCGATGAGTGGGAGACGCTCAGCGTGCCGAAAGGCAGATCGAACGACTTCAATGCATACATGGCTGAGCGGATCGAGGGCGGAGCCGTCAACACGAACCCCCTGGAAGGAACGGAGCTCTTCTCAGTACTGGAGACTGAAACCGGCGCCAAAGATGAGTGACCTCCGGGATTCAAACGCCCATTCGCATGTGATAATCTCTTAGTCGCCGAAATCATTTATGCATCCCCGCAACATTTCTATCCTCGGATCGACAGGATCGATCGGACGAAACACCCTCAAGGTCGCAAAACATCTTGGCGACATAGCCGTTTCCGCTATCGGAGCCGGCCAGAATGCCGAGTTGCTTGCTGAACAGGTTTCAGAATTCCGGCCGAAACTCGTAGCCTGCGGTGACGCGGATTGCGCTCAGCGGCTGATAGGTGAGTTGTCACGCCGGGGGATCTTAAAAGAAGACCTCCCTGAGATCGTGTTCGGGGAAGAAGGTCTTGTGCAGGTGGCAACAATGCCCGAATGCGGCACCGTTGTCTCCGCGACCGTCGGAGCCATTGGATTCGTTCCCACACTTCGGGCTATCGAGGCTGGAAAGAGGATAGCACTCGCGAACAAGGAAACACTTGTAATGGCTGGAGAGCTTATGACCTCGGCAGCCCGTCAAAGTGGAGCTGAGATCCTTCCCGTCGACTCAGAGCACAACGCCCTTCACCAGTGCCTGCGCGGCGAGAAGCTTGCCGAGGTGAAACGCCTTGTGCTCACAGCTTCAGGGGGACCTTTCAGGACCAAGAGCAGAGAAGAGATAGCCGCGGCGACGATTGAAGAAGCGCTTGACCATCCTACCTGGGACATGGGGGACAAGATAACCATCGATTCCGCGACGCTTATGAACAAAGGGCTGGAGGTGATCGAGGCACATTGGCTGTTTGACTTGCCCGGAGAAAGGATAGACGTCGTCGTTCACCCGCAGTCTGTCATCCATTCGATGGTTGAACTAGTGGACGGTTCGGTGATTGCACAGATGGGCGTGACGGATATGAAACACGCGATCCAGTATGCGATCACTTTTCCCGAGAGATTGCCGAACCCGCTTCCTTCGCTCGAACTCTCCAGCGTATCTCAGCTTACATTTGAAGCGCCGGACCTCGAGAAGTTTCCCAACCTCGCTATCGCTTATCGCGCTCTCGAAAAAGGAGGCACCGCTCCTGCCGTTCTCAACGCGTCGAACGAGATCGCGGTCCGCGCTTTTCTCGATGGCGAGATACAATTGAACGAAATAGCACTCATCAACGGAAGACTCGTGGACGATCACGTGCCGCAAACAGCCGACTCGCTTGAGTCCGTGCTTCAGGCTGACCGCGCGGGAAGGGCCGCCGCGGAAGAGATGGTTTCCCGTTCCGAATCGGCCACCGCTTCAATAAATAGGGTTTGACTGGATTTCGGCCCGCATTTACACTAATTGTTTACAACTTGAGCCCTTAAATGTGTTTCAAACGCGCAGTCTTTTTCTAGAGGTTTCATCATTTATGCCGGACGTAATTTTAGTTATCTTAGCGGTTGTTTTCGTGCTCGGAGTCGCGATCAACATCCACGAATTCGGACACTTTATCGTAGCTCGTCTTCTGGGGATGCGGGTGGAAGCTTATTCCTTTTTCGGAATCGGCCCTCGAATTTGGGGGATAAAGAAAGGGCACACGGATTACCGGATCAGCGCGATCCCGCTCGGCGCCTACGTGAAACTCTATGGTGACGAGGCAACTTCCTCGCTCGAAGGCGGTAGTTCCGAAGGCGAAGTGGTTCCGGAATCAGAACTGTACGAACTGCGTCCGAGATGGCAGAAATTCCTGGTCATGCTCGGCGGGCCGTTCATGAACATCATTCTGGCGCTGGCCATACCATTCACGATCGCCATTATTCAGGGCGTTCCTTCGGTACCTTCACCGATAATCGGCTATGTAAGTCCGAACGGAGCTGCCGCCAAGGCGGGAATAAAGGCCGGCGACCGGATAGTCGCGTATGACGGCGAGAAAGATCCGACGTGGCAAAGGATCGAAGAGAACACGTTTCTGCTTCCGGATAAGCAAACACCGGTAACGGTCGAGCGTGACGGCAAGAGGATCGACCTGACGGTCGTTCCTGCAAAGATCGAACTCGACGGAAACGCTATCGGCTCGCTCGAAGCCGCGCCTGATACCGGCGTGGAGCCTGTGATCGTGGCGGGTATCCAGCCGAACATGCCGGCTGCGAGCGCAGATCTGAAAAAAGGAGACCGCGTCACTTCGGTAAACGGAAAGGCTATAAAGAACGGCCTCAAGATGAAGGAATTCGTCAATGAGGCAAAGGACGCCCCGATCACACTTGTGATCAATCGGAACGGCGAAACAAGGGAAGTGAAGACCAACGCTCAAAAGACCGAAGGCGGTGATTATCTGATCGGCATCAGTTTTGACAGCAACCTCTCCACGACCCGTGATCCTGTTGGTATTGCCGGCGCGGCGAACTTTGCGTTTGAATCGAACTGGCGCATCCTGAGGCTCACAGGAAAGGCTTTTGGACAGATGTTTGCCGGTGAGAGATCTATCAAGGAAGGCGGGATTGCAGGTCCCGTTGGGATAGTGCAGATCATTGCGAACATCGTGCGCGACGCCGGGTTTGCAGGTCTTTTCCCGATCCTGATGGTGATCAGTTTGAACCTGGGGATCTTCAATCTCCTTCCGATACCTATGCTCGACGGAGGCCAGATCGCGGTGTTGGGCAT
>JAHEEZ010000200.1 GCA_024640445.1 Acidobacteriota bacterium
ATCGCAGCTTGTCTTCACCGGGTATCGAGGTCGGATGGACCTGTATGAACTCGCCGTTCGCATACCTTGCACCCTGCTGGTAACACGCAGAAACAGCGCTTCCCGTGCAAACCTGTGAGTTCGTCGATTTACCCCAGATAAGGCCGGGACCGCCGGATGCCATGATGACCGCGTCCGCCTGGAAAGCTTTTAGCTCCAGTGTCTGAAGATTCATCGCGACAAGACCGCGGCAAACCTGATGGTCGTCGAGCACGAGGGACAGCATTTCCCATCCCTCGTATTTCGTCACACTTCCGCCGCTCTCGTACTTTCGGACCTGTTCGTCGAGTGCGTACAGCAACTGCTGCCCCGTCGAAGCACCGGCAAACGCTGTCCTGTGGTGGAGCGTTCCTCCGAACCTGCGGAAATCAAGAAGACCTTCCTTGGTTCTTGAGAACGGCACTCCCATCCTGTCGAATAGATAAATGATCTGGGGCGCCATATCGCACATGCGGCGCACGGGATCCTGATTGGCAAGAAAGTCTCCGCCATAGACCGTGTCGTCGAAATGCTTGAATGGCGAATCGCCCTCGCCCTTTGTGTTGACTGCACCGTTGATTCCGCCCTGCGCGCACACTGAATGCGAACGTTTTACGGGCACGACGGAGAACAGGTCCACGTTGTGGCCCGCTTCGGCGATCTTCATTGCAGCGGCGAGGCCCGCGAGGCCGCCGCCTACAACCGCGATGTTGATCTTGCTGCTCAAAACTATTAACCCCCAGTGACTTCCTAAGAAGAACTTTCGACAACTAGAATCGTTCGGATTCCACCGGCGCTTGCGCCGGCGCCGCCTGGACTTCGGCCGCCGGTTCACACAATACCGCCGGCAATAGTCCGCATGGCCTTATGAACGAAAACGCAGAGTTCGCACCCGCTGCGAATAGACCGAAACCGATCAATGCGCAAACCGCGAGCGTCAATCTCTGTGCCTTGTTCCCGATCACAAGTCCCCAATCCACTGCAAAGAGGAAAATGCCATAACCCAGGTGCCACGCTGTCGCGAAAACACCGAGGATATAGAAGATCAGAATTCCGGCGGACTGCATGTCGGCAGCGACGATCCCAAAGGCGCGGTCCGCATTTCCGGCAACCGCGACGTCGGTCAAACCGAACCCCGAGAAAAGCCCGAACCGGAAATGCAAGAGGTGGAACAGAATGAAGACAAAGAGGAATATCCCCGAGACCCTCTGGAACAGGTAAAGCCAGTTGCGCCCGTAACCATAGGTCAAAACATTGTTCCTTGCTTCTACCGAAATGAAAATTCCGTAGACCGAGTGATATAGAAGCGGCACGAAAATGCCGAAGATCTCAATGAAAAGCAGGAACGGCAAATGGTGAATATCCCCAACAGCCTGATTGAATACCTCGGGTCCGTTCATTGCCTTCGCATTCGTGAACATGTGAACACCGAAGAACAGTCCGAGCGGGACGATCCCTGTGAGCTGGTGCAATTTTCTTAGCAGGAAGGTTCTGCTGAATTTAGCCGCCATCTGTTAGCCTCGTACTCAATTTTGTTCGCTCCCGCGACCGATATGGATTCTTGAAACAAGGCCGGCGAAGGGAGTTTGGTATCCTCAGAATTTCCAATAATACACATTAAACAGCCCGATTGCTAAATTAGACGAAATGAATTCAATTGCATTAATTATGTAGTTTTACTTATACTTTTGTTTTTGAATGTTTGCATCGGACCAGTCTCCGAAAGTTCTACAGAGACCTGATTCGTCCGACAAGATAATATGCATATTGAAACTTTCAAGGTGTTTTGCGATCTCGTGGAGATGCAGAGCTTTTCGCTCGCCGCGGAACGGAATTTCGTTACCCAGTCAGCTGTCAGTCAGCAGATAAGGACGCTCGAAGAGAAGTTCAAACGAAAACTTCTCGAAAGGGTCCGTGGGCGCCGCGAAATAAAACTCACTCCGGCCGGCGACGTCTTTTACACGGAATGCAAGAACGTCCTGGACGCCTACAACCAGATGAGGGAAAACATGAACACCCTTGTCGGCCGCGTTAGCGGAACCGTCAAGGTTGCCACGGTTTACAGCGTGGGGCTCCACGAGCTGCCCCCCAAGGTCCGTGAATTCATGTCGAAATTTCCTTCGATCAAGATCGATCTCGAGTATTCAAGGACGACGCGAGTGGTCAGGGACGTCCTGAAGGGTGTGGTGGAACTCGGAGTGGTCGCATTTCCGGAACCTCGCAAGGGTCTTACGATCGTGCCGATGGCGAGTGACCGCCTTGTGCTCATAACGTCTCCCGATCACGAACTGTCCGGCAAAGACAAAATAGACGTCAAAGAGTTGAAAGGAAGGGACTTCGTGTTGTTCGAAAGGGATATCCCTACGCGCAAAGCGACGGACAAGATACTGCGTTCATATGGAGTAAGCGTTCAAAAAGTCGCGGAGTTCGACAACATTGAGACCATAAAGAGGGCGGTCGAAGTTGGGTTCGGCATCGCGATCGTGCCGCACCCCAGCGTGGTGGATGAAGAGGGTAATGGTCAGCTGTCCGTCGTGAAGTTCAATGAGAAGGACTGGTCCCGGACTGTCGCCGTCGTCCACAGGGCCGACCGCGACCTTTCCTTGCCGGCAAAAAAATTCGTTGAACTGCTCAGGAAGGAACCCCGCAAAAAGAAGAAGACGAAAGAAGCCGCGTGAGAAACGTTATTCGGCCGCAACAAGTGTAAGCGGGCCGGTCGCCGCAAGTCCGTTTAAGGCGCCCTTTAGCAGATCGATTATTCCTTCCGCTTCCATATATTCCCTTCCCAGGAGTTTCCGGAATTTCCTTTCCTTCGTTTCGCCCGTCATCTCTTTCAGAATTGCGCCGCAAAGCGCGGTCACAAGTTCAGGGGCGAACTGCTTTCCGCTGTTCCTCTGAAGGTCCTCGACAACCTCGTGCGCGGGCCGTCGGGCCTTGTAGGGGCGGTTCGTGGTCATCGCGTCGAAAGAATCGGCGAGATTCACGATCTTTGCGATGTACGGGATCTCCTCGTCTTTCAATCCGTCGGGGTATCCCCTTCCGTCAAGACGTTCGTGATGATACTTGGCCGCAAGCGGGATATCTGAATAGGGATGGTGGATCGGAAGGAGGATCTCGTAACCGACTGACGGATGCTTGTTAAGCTCCGCGGTTTCCTTGGCGTTGATCCTTCGGGGCGAATTGATGATGTTCTTTTCAACGGTCAGCTTTCCGACATCGTGAAGATATCCGGCGACGGCGACCCCCTCAACACGTTCATCGCTCCAGCCCAGTTCCGCGGCTATCAATTCCGAGTACTTTCCGACCCTCACGGAATGCCCTTCTGTATATTTGTCCTTGTAGTCTATGGCTGCCGCAAAAGACTTAACCGTATCCGCGTAGGTCAGGCGCATCTCGTCGTACATGCGCTTGTTCTCCTCAGCCTTGCGCTCCAGCTGGGCCATCAGGTTTCTTTGATAGATCCCGACCCCTATGTGCCTCGCCATTGCCTGCACGATGGCTCGGTCAGCGGAACTGAAAGGTTCACCGCTCGCCTTTTCCCCGAGCATTACCATCCCTACAAGCTCGTCATGGACTATCATCGGGACGATCAACTCGATGCCTTTCTTCTCTATCACCGGCTGATAATGCTGGAAGAAAAGAAGCATTTTCGCCTGGCTCAACTCGATCGGGCTCATTCCGGCGCTCAGAAATTCGCGCTCGTCCTCAAGGCTGATCGACGCGCTGACCGGAAAATCGTCTCCGAGACCTCTTACCGCGAGAAAATTCAGCTCGTGTCCGAATCTCGAGTACCTCGCGATGCCGCCTCGCATGATCGCCAATGAGCCAAGCAGAAGATGAAAAGACGTACGGATCATCTCGTGGAAGTTGAACTTGTGAGCCACTTCCTGCCCTATATCCGCAAGTGCAGAAAAGGTGTGGATCAGTTTTTGTTGGTTTTCGGGCATTTGAGATCTCTCGGAACAGGAATGGATCGGAAAGCGATCAAGCTTTGCGGATGTCCGCGTGCCTGGTGAGACCGAGTGATTCGAACAGAAGGCCCGTGTCATCGTTGACATCGGTAAAGACCACCTTCGCGTTCGAGTTCGCCGCCGCGTCGATCACTCCGAGGAGTATGGAAATGCCAATGCTGTTGACGATCTCCGTGTCCCGGAAGCTGACCATCAGAGTGCTGCAGCCGGCGTCGAGCCTGCGTTTGCATTCGCGCTCGATACGTTCGCCGGTGATCTTGTTCAGGTATTCGTTCGCGTAAACGATGGCGGTTTCACCGTCGTGTCTGACGTCGATGTCGAAATTCATTGTTTGTTCCCGGAATGATCTTGATCCATGTGATAGCCGTTCAAAAGGTATGGTGATAGGTCAAACGGCAGTTCGGCAGTCTTTTAGAACTCGGGAGTTAAAGTAATACTTTAGGGAATTAATGTCAATGGGGGTGAAGTGGCGGTAAATCGCTTGTCAATTTTGATGTGCCTGGTCGAAGGTGACCTGCAGAAAGGGCAGACAAGGCCGGGAGATCACTTTCACTTGTCCCAGTAGGTCTTGATCTTGAGGTGAAGCATCGGGAAAGGAACGTATTCGGCGGCTCTGCCGGACTCTCGGAGTTTCTCTACCATATGAAGGCCGCCGTCAGCATTTCGCGTGTGGACGATCAATGTAGCGGCGCGGTGCAGCTCCTTGTTCGCTGCAAGCCATTCGGCGACCGCGTAACCGGTTCGGTCAAAGTCGTCGTGCTCGTTGGACTCGTAATGATGAGGGAGGAGATCGTGATCAAGGAAAATCACGTCGAATGCAGATTCGCTCAGGACCTTCTTCGCCTCCTCGACGGTCGCGACGATCTCGACGTTGTCACCCTTGAACCGCTTGCGGAACCAGCGGTGGCGCCGTTCGTCATCGTCGAGGACAAAGACCTCTATCGGATCCCGCTCTGCCGAGAGATCCGCTAAACCCATTCTTATCAACGCACTACGTACCAGCTTCTTCATTTTTCCCCATGTACGACGAAACAATAAATATATCATACGGGAAGGTCCCGGACATCCGCCGGAAAACGATTCGCAACCGCTTATAATGCATGCGCGACAGCGGCGGGGTGTCTTCCGGTCCACCTTGAAAAAGCCCTTGCCGATGCTATAATCCAACCTGTCCGGCTCGCAGATGTTATTGCTATTCCGACCCTGGCTTCCGGCAGAATCGAAACTAATGGCGCAGAAAAAAGCGAAAGTGCATCCGCTCATCCGTTTGGCGGAAGAGAACGATCCTTCCAGCACCTCGATGATGGATGAAGCCGGAGTGTGCCCGAAGTGTTTCGGCACGGGAATGGAGAACGTCGAAGGTAAAGGCGTCCGGCGATGTTCCTGCCGTTTGAAGCATTCACAATCCGGCCTGATCTCGGCCGCGCGGATACCCAGACGCTACGAACAGTGCCACTTCAATACCTACAGTCCTGCGAACCCTTCCCAGGAACGCGCATTTAAGTATGCGTCGAGGCTTGCGATGGATTTTCCCGCGGTTGACCGAGGCCTGCTGCTTTCCGGGACGGTCGGCGTCGGCAAGACCCACCTCGCCGTTTCGATAATCAAAGGCCTCACCGAACGTGGTTTTTCGTGTCTTTTCTGTGAATTCGGCTCCCTTCTGAAGGAGATCCAGAATTCTTACAATCCCGTTTCGAAAACGTCAGAACTGAAAGTGCTCGCGCCCGTTTTCAACTCGGACGTGCTTGTACTTGACGAGATAGGCGCCTCAAAGCCGACCGACTGGGTCCGCGACACGATGGCCCACATAATCAACACCCGCTATAACGACAGGAAGCTGACTATCTTCACCACCAATTATCTGGACAAGGTTAACGATCCGCGCGAAGAAACGCTTGAAGACAGGATCGGGATCCGGCTTCGCTCCCGGCTTTACGAGATGAGTAAGACCGTGGTGATGAACGGAGAGGATTTCAGGCGAGGGTTCGACGGCCGGCCTGGAAAAGAGACTTCTTAGAATGCAAGTTCAGGCCTTCGCCGGCACTTTCTTCGCCGGCGCATACCTCAAATAGATCCTGTAGCCAAGAAGAAGGACAAGGATAGTTCCGTAAACGTAGGGCCAAAAGAAGTCTGACTTCTGGACAAGATAAAAGTGCGCGACGCCCAGCACTCCCGCCACGTACACCATCCTGTGAAGTTTCTGCCATCGTTTTCCACCCATTCTCTTTATCCAACCGTTGGTAGAGGTGACCGCAAGAGGAAGAAGTATTCCGAGTGCGGACATTCCCAAAGCGATGAACGGCCGTTCCCATACGTCGGCGACGATCGCTTTGAGGTTCAGGCTCTTGTCAAAAATGCTGTACGTGATGAGATGGAGACACCCGTAAAAGAACGAAAGGAGGCCGAGTTCCCTTCGGTATTTGATCAGGTCGTTCCGTCCCGTCAATTTCCTAACCGGCGTGACCGATAGAGAGATCAGAAGAAAACTGAGCGTCAGCACACCGGTTGTGCGAAGGATGAATTCGATCGGGTTCGCGCCCAGCCTTCCGCCGGACCAGTCCCATCCGAGCATCGCCAGAGGCACGAAGGCGTTGACCGCGATCAATATCTTGTTGAAACCGTAATCGCGCATTTTCCTTTCAGAAATTCTT
>JAHEEZ010000018.1:0-4602 GCA_024640445.1 Acidobacteriota bacterium
GATGAAACCAACATCCCCGGGAGCCTCAGCGCAGGGGGCATAAAACACACCATCAGCAGAAGCACCATCCAGGCGCAGGCGAAAACTCCCGCGCGGTCACGCTCAATGAAGTAGAGGATGGCGACGACGAGCGCGAGGCTGAAGAAGACGAAGATGATCTCATGGATGAAATAACGGGAGATGTAGACCATCCCCGGCGACAGCGCAGTCAAGAGTGCGGCGGCAAGCGCACCCGTTTTGCCAAGCCAGCGCCTCAGGAACAGCACCAGAATGACGGTCGCCACCCCAAAGACAGCGACACTCGCACGGACGCTCAAAGTGTTGAGCCCAAAGAGTTTGGTGAATGCAAGGGCGAAGTAATAGAGATCCGGGCCGTGGTAGTTACTCGGATCGTACTTGTACGTTCCGTCTCGAAATAGCGATGTCAGGAAGTATCCGTTCACGCCTTCGTCGTGATGAAGCGGCTTCAACGCCAGCCAGTAGAAACGCAGGAATATCGCTACCGCAGTCACAAGACTGCCATTTATGAGCCAAGGGATATCGAGACCCGTCTTGGCCGGGGTTTCGGTTATTGCTTCGATTTGTGTCTCTTCTTTCTTTGACATCAACGTGCAGAGGCCTGTAGCCCTCAATTGTTTTCGATCTGCGCTACAAGCCGCGGATAGATCCGCGGGCTATTGTCGGGTTCGCCCAGGTTTGTGACCGGACCTGTAGTTGCGGCTGTCTCTTGTTGCACGCTCCCTGACGGTCGCGTCTCTGCCTCCCATCTACATGTCGCTTCGCTTGCTCACCGATCAAATAGCACGCTCCCTGACGGTCGCGTTTCTGCCTACCGCGATCATTGGCAAAGGGTCTTTCGGTAGGCCGCAGGCTTACCGCACATCGCGGCGGCAAAGCCGCAAATTATTTACTTCTCCCGACCTTGAAGACCGAATATCCACCTTCGGAGTGGACCATCTCGAACTTTGAAAAATATGCATCGTTAACCTGCAGAGATTCTCTCTCTCTGGGAGAGATCAGTACATAATCGATCCCGTACTTCGCAATGAGTTCGTCCGCGTCCGGTGCGCCGCCATATATCTTTTTGAGATCTTCCTCACGGCCGGCGTAATCGATCCCGTGCGACGAAAGGTGGCCGATGTAGCGCATCAGCGAACGCCTGCCGGACAGAACGACGGCGGAGTTATATGTCGGGGCATTCAGGAAAAGGCTGTCCCTTTCCGTGTAGATCCGGCTCCACGCGGCAACTCCGACGGCGTCCGAATCGAACACCTGGTTCCTAATTTGCCCGGATCCCGTGCGCCAAACGTCGAGCGCACCGGAGAGCATTAAGGCGCAAAGGCTTGCAACGGCTAGCGCCTTCCACGGAATGTTCTTCTCCCAAAACCACGCGGCAACGCCCGCAACAAGCGGGATCAATCCGACGAACCAATAGATCAGGACCTTGATGTTATCCCATTCCCAGGGAGCCAGTTTGAATAGATTTGCGAGAACGAAAAGCGCAATTAAGGGAGCGGCAAATGTCAGAAGCGTTCCGAGAGAATTGAAGATCACCGGCGAATTACCGGTTTCATGGTGCGAGGAATCGTGTGCGGCGTCGAGCGATCTGTGAATACCGCCATCGCCTTCATCTTTCAAGAATGGCTCGCCGGTCCTGACGCGATTCGCGACAAGGATGAAAGCCGCGACCACAAGCGGTATGTACAACCCCGTGTTCATCAGCCAGAACCAGACAATGTTCGATCCCCGGGCGTCGAAGCCAAAATGCCAGCCTATGAATTCGCTTGTCCGGCTGGCGCTGCCAGACATGACCCATAGCAACTCCGGCACTGCCACTATCGCTACCCCGACGCCGAAGGCGATCCAATGCTTCCAATGTTCAAGCCTTAGAAAGAACCAGAACGCACTGATCACGAAAAGTACGGCAAGGCTGTGCGCGTGGATCAACGGAAGCGTGCCCGCGAAAAGCCCGATCAGTACCGGAGGAGCCATAGAATGTTTGAACCATTTTGCAAGAGGATACGCCTTTCGTCCCGCAGACTTCCCGACCATCTTCTCAGTGTCTTCCAAGGTCGTTGCCGACCAAAGAAACCCAATCACCAGCAGCGTCAGAGGCATCCCGAGCAGGAGGCTCCTCTGGGTGATGAAAAGAGTAACAAGCGAATTGCCCCAACGGAACTCGTCTCCGATCGTGTAGTCCTTCGGCAGATTCCAGATCAGGTCCCAAATGCCCTGGGTCCCGTTCCAGTACTCCTTGAAGAACAGCATGAACCCGAATCCGCCGCTGAAGAAGAGGATCGGACCGGCGAATCTGCCCGCCAGCCTGCTTCCCGTAAGCCTGGCGACCAGCTTTTCAAGTATCACGAGAAGAGAGAACGCCCAGCAGACATTTTGCACCCACATCGCGCTGTCAACCGCCGCGCCGAGTTTCACAAGGCACGCGGTCAAAAGGTCCGCGACGAACGGATATGTGAATTTGGCTCCGGCGAATGACGGGTTTTGAGGCGGAAACGCTGCGCCTTCTGTAAAGCCGAAGATCGCGCCCAGATGAAAAGGAAGATCCCCCAGATTCTGCGAAGCGCCGGTGAAAATGCCTTCAGCGGACACGATCATCGCCTTTCCGAAGAAGGCCATAAATAGAAGAAGGAAGAATGCGTAATAGCAGAACCGAAGGACCTTTGAGAACTTGGCGCCCTGCGTCTTCCCTTTCGCCACATCCCTGTCGTGCGAAAACTCCCGGCGTATAGCCCCCTTGCGAAGCAGCAAAAGCGGGAGGAGGAGGATCGCGGCGGTCAGAAGAACAGAAAGCACGGAAAAGCCGATCGCGAACGACAAAACGATCACGATCAACCCAGCGGCGGCGGAACCGAGAACGTTTCCGGCGCACAAACGCCAGAGCAGATTCGCCTTCGGGAATATGAGATAGGTGACCGCCATGCCGCTCAGCGAGATGAGGACCACCGATGCGATTGATATCAGCATAGTTCCTACGTTCGGAATACTAAGTTCGCCGGTGCGATTAGGCAAGTTAGCGGGATGCCCCGCTTCGTAATTCTCCTCGGTGCGGTTAGAATACTCGTTTTGATTTCCATACAAATACAGGACAGTAGCGGCCTGATAGCCGCGGAGATAAAACAGGTATGCTTCAGGTCGGAATTGTGGGTCTGCCGAATGTCGGCAAATCAACCCTTTTTAACGCGCTCACTTCTCAGCAGGCGGCTCTCGCCGCGAATTATCCTTTCGCGACTATAGAACCGAATGTCGGTGTCGTGGCGGTACCGGACGAACGTCTGGCCGTGCTCGAGGAAATGTACAAGTCGCAGAAGGTCGTTCCCGCCACGGTCGAGTTCGTGGACATAGCGGGCCTTGTTCGCGGCGCCTCGAAGGGCGAGGGCCTCGGCAACCAGTTCCTCGCGAACATACGCGAGACAGATGCGGTGATACAGGTCGTCCGCTGTTTCGAGGACGAAAACGTGCATCACGTCGAGGGCTCGATAGATCCTATCCGGGATATCGAGACGATCCACATCGAGCTCGCGCTCGCCGATCTCGCATCGGTAGAAAAACGAAAGGACAAGACCGAGCGTACCGCGAAGACAGGTGACAAGCAGGCGAAGGCAGAGCTTGCCGTGCTTGAGAAACTGCTTGAGCCTTTGGCGGACGGAAGCGCGGCTCGGACCGCCGATCTGACTGACGACGAGCGGAAGATCGCGAGAAGCTTTTTCCTTCTGACGACAAAGCCTACCATCTACGCGGCAAACGTGGACGAAGGTTCGCTGGCCGACCCGGATTCGAATCCGCACGTGAAGGCGGTCAAGGATTATGCGGAGAAGGAAGGCGCGGAAACGGTGGTGATCTGCGCGCGGCTCGAGGAAGAACTGGTGGAGCTCGCCGCCGAAGAGCGTGAGGAGTATCTGAACGACCTGGGCGTCAGCGGAAGCGGCGTCGGAAAGATGATCAAGTCGGCATACAAGCTTCTGGGCCTTATGAGCTTCCTGACCGCCGGACCGAAAGAGGTCCGGGCATGGACGATTCCTGTGGGAACAAAAGCACCGAAGGCGGCGGGCGAGATCCACTCCGACATCGAACGCGGATTCATACGCGCTGAGATCGTCTCGTACGACAAGCTGGTTGAACTCGGCTCGGAGAATGCCGCGAAGGAGAAGGGCCAGATGCGCTCGGAAGGAAAGGAATACACGATGCAGGAAGGCGACGTGGTGAATTTCCGGTTTAACGTCTAGGTCAGGTTTCAGGGATCAGGGATCAGGTGTCGGAACGCAGGCGTCCCGCCTGCAATGAGCGGAGCGAAAGGAACGAAATAATGATCAAACGTCCATTTACCCGTCTTATCACATCGATCGTCTTCATCCTCGCGGTCTTCACTTCTTTGGCCGTATCCCAGACGAAGTCGCTCGAATCGGCGCAGAGTGAAGCATCAGGGACTCCGGGTATGACGGTCTCTTACGACGAGACGCGATACCTTACGATGACGAGCCTGAACGTCGATGCGCTTGCAGACAATGAAATGCTGAAGAAGACCGCGAAGAAATTCGAGTGGACGCTTGAATCGTGGTTCGCGATCAAGGGGATCGACGCGAAGCC
>JAHEEZ010000018.1:4702-24107 GCA_024640445.1 Acidobacteriota bacterium
TTACGATGACGAGCCTGAACGTCGATGCGCTTGCAGACAATGAAATGCTGAAGAAGACCGCGAAGAAATTCGAGTGGACGCTTGAATCGTGGTTCGCGATCAAGGGGATCGACGCGAAGCCGGTCCGCGTGGTGCTTTGCGCAGACACTCAGGCAAAGAAGTTTCTTTTCCAGAGGAACAGCGAGCTGACCCTGACCTTCGACGGCGAGGACGTCCTGCTCGGCGAAGCTCAGAGGACGAGCGAGTACAAAGGCGGGAAAGCGAAAGAGAACGTCTGCTGGGAAGTGGACAAGGTGATCACCGACGATTTCGCGAAGGCTTCAAAGGCTGCCTTTGCGATCGGCGGAATTCAGGGAATCTTCTCCGCAGCGAGCCTCGGGAAATTCCGAGTGTACGGGAAGCTCGTAACGTTTAACGCAGGAGAACAATAACCGCCGAGGTCGCAGAGAACACAGAGAGCTTTCAATGAGGGACTCGTCTCTGCCAAATCCACCTGTGGCTCCACCGCTTCGATGCACGGTAAGCCTCCGGCTTACCGGCTCACTTCCACTAAGACCCTTGCGGCAGTCTGAGCCTGCCGCGAACCTTTGCATTGGCCTTGCCTCCAACCGCTTACACATTTCCTTCTATCCGCTGCTTTCATTAAGCTGACCGAATCGATAGTTTATAATCTCAGGAATTTATGAAAAGCCTGATGTCGATAATTCTCTCGGTCGTAGGCGGCGGGGCAAGCCGGCGAAACATTCTCGTTCTTGCGAGATTCCTGCTGGTCCTGGCGACCCTTATCTCGATCTACAGCGTTATCTTCCACTTCATAATGCAATGGGAAGGTCAGGAGTACTCGTGGGTCACCGGTTTTTATTGGACACTGACCGTGATGTCGACACTCGGATTCGGAGACATCACGTTTCATACAGACTTGGGAAGGATCTTCTCCATTGTCGTGCTGCTCACCGGGATGCTATTTATGCTTACCCTGCTTCCGTTCACGTTCATTCAGTTCTTCTACGCACCTTGGATGGAGGCGCAAGAGGCAGCGAGGTTTCCTAGGGAGCTTCCGAAAGACACCAAAGGGCACGTTATTCTCACCCACCTGGATGAAGTCTCGAGAGCTCTGATAAGAAAGCTCAAGCAATACAATTATCCTTACGTCCTGCTTATGCCGTCGGCAGCCGATGCTTCTTCGCCGCAGGACGAGGGCATAGACGTTGCGATCGGCGAAATGGACGATCCCGGAACCTACAGGAACCTCCGGCTCGAACAGGCCGCGCTGCTCGCGACAACCTCGACAGACGTAGTCAATACCGGGGTTGTTTCGGTAGCTCGGGGCGTCAGTGAGGACGTCAGGACGATAGCGACCGTCAAGGACAAGGACTCGATCGACATTTTGCAGCTTGCCGGGGCGACGAATGTTTTAAGGCTGGGAGAATTGACGGGCGAGGCATTGGCCCGACGGGTGATTGCCGGTGACACGGCGACTCAGGTTGTTGGATCTTTCGACGATCTTCTGATCGCTGAGGCGATCGCCGCGGACACTCCATTGGTCGGGCAAACTCTTGAGAAAGCGGGCCTGCGAAAGAACCTTGGTGTAAATGTCGTAGGGCTGTGGGAGCGGGGAGTGTTCCAGCCCGCTGACCCCGGAACCACTTTGACGAAGCATTCCGTACTGGTCCTTGCCGGTTCTGCGGAACAATTCATGGCGTATGACCAGATGTTTCCTGTCACGCACAAGACGGACAAGCCTGTGATCGTGATCGGAGCGGGAAGGGTTGGAAGGACGGCTGGACGTGCGCTTGAGAAGCGGGGAGTCGATTACAGGATAATCGAGAAGGAAAAAGAAAGGGTGCTGGACCAGGAGAACTTCATCCACGGATCGGCGGCGGACATCGACATCCTGAAAAAGGCGGGCATTATGGATTGTCCGGCCGTTATAATCAGCACCCACGATGACGATATGAATGTCTACCTAACGATCTACTGCCGCAAGCTTCGGCCGGATGTACAGGTGATCACAAGAGCGACCGGTGAGAGGATCATAAGCACACTCCACCGTGCCGGGGCTGATTTTGTGATGTCGTATGCATCGATGGGCGCGAATGCGATCTTCAATCTTCTGCAGCGCACTGAACTGGTGATGATCGCAGAAGGGCTGAATATGGTGAGAATGAAGACCCCGCCGGGCATGGTAGGCAAAACACTTATGGAGATGGGGGTACGACGGGAAACCGGATGTACTATCGTAGCTTACCAGTCGAACGGCTCGACCGTGGTCAACCCTGCTCCTGACTGCCGTCTGCCGAAAGATTCCGAGATAATCGTCATCGGAGGAGTAGAAGCGGAACAGGATTTTGTACGCAAATTCGTTGACCGATAGCTGATCCCTTAAACGAAGTTCGCAAAGACTACACGTGCCAGGAAGAACATCAACATCAGGAGATAGCCGTTGAAGAACTTATCGACCTCAAGCGAATTGAGGCTCTTTCTGGTTCGAAGTAGTTTGAGCAGGGGAAGGATCAGGGCGAGTGCAACAGGCAGAACTACGATGACAAATACCGCAACGCCTGGCTCCATCAAGAAATGGGCAGGGTAGAATTTGGAAACGATATATCCGAGAGAGAATCCCGAGGCGGCAAATGCAAGGGGATAGAGCCATTTGCGGGGAGTCAGGTTTCGAATGTCTTCGATATACCAGCCGATCCAATGAACACCGAATTCGAGGACGATTCCCAACACTAGATCGAACAGCAACTCAAGAATGAACTCAATTAGGATTTCCATAACGAGATCGGAATTCTAACAGAAACGCCGGCAGTTCAAGTGCGGCGGCTCCGCCGCTTCGATGTGCGGTAAGCCTCCGGCTTACCGGCTAGATCCTCAAAGACCGTTGCGGCAGGCTAAGCCTGCCGCGGACCTATGCCGAGTCCTAACGGAAAGGCAAGCCTTTCCGCACATCACGGCGGCGGAGCCGCAGAACCGGTCTCCTGAGCGCTTGAAAGACGTCTTTCTGACAGAAAAAGGCCGCCGATCATTGCGATCGACGGCCTTTATTGATTCTGGTGCCCTCGGGAGGATTCGAACCTCCAACCAACGGATTATGAGTCCGCTGCTCTAACCGTTGAGCTACAAGGGCGGAAGTTACGTAGTTTAAGACATAGCCCGGTGAGAAGTAAAAGGTGAAACAAGAAAATTGACTACTTAGCACCCCTCGCTGCCGCTCGGGGTACTGACCAGCGAACCGCGCGGCTACCATCCGCAAATACGCCCTCCCTCACGGTCGGGCTACTGACACCCATTCACAATTCACAATTCACAATTCACCATTCACGATTCACTTCCCAGCACTTTCTCGATCTGCTCAACGTGCCTCGCTTCGTGGCCGCCGATCAGCGCCAGCCAGTCGTGCGCGGTCATCGGGCCGAATGCGGGATGCGGGAACGTCAGATCAGTGCCTTCGACCATTTCGAACTTCTCTTTGAGGAGGTTCAGATGCCGTCGGTTCTCCGTCATCATCGCCAGCGATTCTGCGATCGAACGGCCCGTCGGATGGACGATCTCCGGTGCCTGACCTTTCGTCTTGCTCCAGGCGTTGACCTTCTCGATGAATTCCTCTGACACCTTCAGGCTGCCATCCGAACCCAGGCCCGCCTCTTCCGCTTTCTTCAGAAGTCGGCCGGCGACCTTCGCCATTCCTTCTTCCGCCATAGCAAGATGTTCGACTATCCCGGCGACGGTCCAGTCGCCCTTCTCGGTAAGCAAAGAAGCCTGGTCGTCCGAGAGCTCCGAAATAAGACCGAGCAGCCTGGAACGAACCCGTTCATTCGCCTCGTAAACCTCCGCGACGGAAGTAAAACCTATTTCATATTCAGCGCTCATTCGCCCTCCTTCGTCAACGTCACCGCCTGCGGGCTGAGGATCAGCCGGTGCCAACGCGAAAAACTCGTCACGCTTTCTGCATTGTCCTGATAATTCTTCACGTAGGCGGTCTGAAGATAGATCATGTTTTCTTCGGGCCATTCCAGAAGCACGATCGGATTGAACGAGACCAGAGAGTCCGCGGAAGGCAGCGTGGAGGTCGGCTTCTGAACGTTCGAATTCGCAGGCAGTTCGGGCTCTTTAGGTTTTTCCACTGTGTTTGAATTACCGGTCGGCGTAGCGAGCGCCCCCGGGCCCTGCTCCTTTTTTTTCTGCTCTTCCCATGTTTTGGAAGCAAGAAGCAGATCGTTGTTCAGAGGA
The DNA here is from genome assembly GCA_024640445.1 of Acidobacteriota bacterium. Taxonomy (GTDB): domain Bacteria; phylum Acidobacteriota; class Blastocatellia; order Pyrinomonadales; family Pyrinomonadaceae; genus Aridibacter. The sequence goes on from JAHEEZ010000018.1 coordinate 8,936, forward strand.
ATCGCCGCCTGAGTCGGCCTTTCGCCGATCGCATCGTAGATCCTCAACTGCTTGTCGAACGCGACCGCGACCTTTGCCGAATCCGGAGACCAGACTGGTCGAACGGTGGTCGCGTAGTCATCCAGGAGCCTTTCACGGCCGTTCTTTTCCACCATCCTCGGCCGCCCTTCCGGAACGAATACCTCGCCGGCGCTGTTCATACGCGCTTGCCGAACACGCCATTCCGTAATGCTCGTCGCGAGCGAAGCAAGCGCGGAACTGTCGGGCGCCCACACGAAGTAGAAATACATCAGCCCTTCGTTCTTTGTCAGAGGTTTCAGGTCGGTTCCTTCGGAACTGCACAGATAGATCTGCTCGGTCCTGAAAGTGATCACGTCTTTCGCGGCTTCCTTATTGGCGTCGTCCTCTGCCGGAGCCGCTGTATTTCCGTTCTCAGCGGTATTTCCTTCGGCAGGCTTAGGTTCCTCTTTCAATTCCTCCGGACCCTTTCCTTTCAGCGGATCCGCGACAGCTGGCACCATGCCTTCCGAAGACCTGACCATCGCCACGAAAGCGATGTTCTGGGCGTCAGGGGACCAGACGATCGTGTCAGGAAAATGGACCGCCATCTCCTCATGCGTGACCTTCCTGACAAGTTTGCCATCCGGAGAATAGATATCCAGCCTGAATTCGGAGGTGTCGTCGCTAACCATTCGGTAAACAGCTGCGATTCGCTTTTTGTCCGGGGATACGATCGTCCGATCGAGAATTTCCTGCGGACGGTTGTTGTCGAAGTCCTGCTGTATCTTTTCATCCCGCTTCTGGACCATCGCCGGGGTGAGTTTTGCTTCGGGCCCCGGCACATCAGGTTCGAACCTGTAGTTCAAACGCTGGGCAGGAACGTCGCGGAACGCGACCGGCGCGACCTCTTTCGAGGCCAGGGGATTCTTTCCGCAGCCGGCAAGCATTAGCGAAATGAATGCCGCAACAGCGGCGATCTTGGTAAGTCTGAACATATTTCGAATTCCGTCTGCGATGGGCGCACGAAGACGAACCGTCCGCTTGTATTGGCGGGCGGTCCGTTTACGTCACTCCTATTTCAGAGCTGTGCCGAATAGGCCCTGGTAAAGCTTGCTTTGCTCTTCAGTCGGATCGTCCACGGGCCTTATGGCGTATCCCCCGGCCGGCGTTCTTCCGAGCGTAACGTCGAACTGGCGAAGTTCCTCATGACGAAAAACGGAGATCTTCAGTTTGTCGCCCTCCTTCTTCTGCGCCAGATAAGCGTCAAAGAACTGCTTACTCGCCTTATAGCCGTCAATCGCGATGATCTCGTCGTCGGCGTTCAGGCCTGCGTCCCAGGCCGGCGTCCCTTTCGGAATCGATCCTATCGTCAGCCCGCCGCTTCTTGAGAAGTTCGCACCCAGATAGCCCTTATCGCTTTCCGGCCTCGACGCAACCAACTTCAGACCGATCCTTCCAAGGATGGAGTCGTAATCCACCTCCTCGCGTCCACGCACGTACTTCGCGAAGAAATCATCCAGGCTCTTACCCGCCATCATCTCCGCGGTCTTCTGGTAATCGGCGGGAGTATAGTTCCTGCCCTTCTTGAAATGCTCGTTATAGAGATAACGCATTACATCGTCAAGGGACTTTTCGCCCTTCGATTCGGAACGGATCATTATGTCGAGAAGGAAGTTGACGACCTCCCCTTTGTCGTAATACGAGATCTGATTGTTTACCTGATTCTCATCCGTCCTGTAGTACTTGATCCAGGCGTCAAAGCTCGCTTCCTCAAGACTTGTCTGGAAGCGTCCGGGCTGGCCGTAAAGGCTTTCGATGATCGACGCTTCCCCACTCAAAAGACTCTTGTCGTTGATCAAACCAGCGCGCATGCGGATCAGCGGATCAAAATAGGAGGTCCCTCCCTCGGCGACCCATAGCAGCTTCGTGTAATTTTCGTTCTCGTAATCGAACGGCCCAAGCGCGTCGGGGCGGATCCTCTTCACATTGAACAAATGGAAATACTCGTGCGCAATCAGACCCAGGAAGCGTGCGTAGTACGGATCCTGAAAACCGAATCGCATCCATTGAAGCGCGGTCGAGTTCAGGTGTTCGAGTCCGCCGCCGCCCCTCATATTGACGATGAAGGTGTAATCGTCATAAGGGAGTTCACCGAATATCTTGTACGCCTGCTCGATGATCTTTGTCGTGTCCGCGGCGATCCTGTCCAGATCGTAATTGCCCGGGCCGCTCATCACGAACCGGTGCTTTTTGCCTTCAACCGTAAATGTCTTTTCAGTGAAATCGCTCACCTCGAAGGGCGAGTCGAAAAGGATGTCGTAATTCGGAGCGCGGTAGGTGTTCTGCTTTCCGGACACGGCCGGGAGGCCAGTGCCAACTCTCCAATTCCCGTACGGATCGATCTCAACTGTCGAAGGGGCGCTGAGCTGTCCCTTTGGATACATCATCAGCGCTGCCGGAGTGAAAAACAGATGCTGGTCATTCAGTTCGTTCGTGCGAACCGTGAGGTCGTTCGCGTAAACGTTATATCGCACCGTTAGGCTCTTCGCGCCCCCGGTATCGATCTGCCAGGTATTCTTGTTGATCTTTTGCCAGGTCAGCTTTTTCGATCCTGAGACTACGCTAAAATCCTGTACGTGCCTCGCGTACTCACGGACGAGGTATGAACCCGGCGTCCAGACCGCCATCTTCAACTCTGTCAGCTTTGGGAGATTCTCCGATCTGACTGTCATCTCCATCTCGATAAGATGTGTTGAAGGATTCGACATCGACACTTTGTAGCTGATCTCGGGGGCACTTTGCGGCGCTTCGGAAACAATTCCATGCGCGGATTCCGAATACGTTCTTGCCCCGGCTTCGGGTGCGGCTACGAGTAGAAAGGAAAAGATTAGGACGAAGATTGCTTTGGATCTCATAATTTCTAAGGTCACTTTTAGGAACTCCATTAAGATGTTATGTTTAGGTCTTGCTATCTTACTACAATTCCGAATCAGTCAGAACCTGGGTTAAATGAGTCAAGAGAGCAGTCCGGCCGAAGACGGCAAATTTTTCACAAGACCAATAGCGATCATTTTCACGACGGTTTTTATTGACCTCGTGGGATTCGGTATTGTCATTCCGGCGCTGCCGTATTACGTTGAAAACCCGATCTTCGCTGCCACTCCGCTCGATATCGGACTGCTTTTCGCCTCATATTCGGCGATGCAGTTCATCTTTTCGCCGATCCTCGGCTCGCTATCCGATAGATACGGCAGACGGCCGGTATTGTTCTTCAGCATTCTCGGTTCAGCGGTCGGATATCTATTCATCGGGTTCGCATCGGCGCTTTGGATTGTCTTTCTGGGCAGGATCATCGCCGGAGTGACTGGCGGCAACATTTCCACCGCGCAAGCATACATCGCAGATGTCACCAGCCGTAAAAACCGTGCGAAGGGAATGGGCTTGTTCGGCGCGGCGTTCGGTCTGGGGTTTATCTTCGGCCCCGCCATCGGCGGGATCCTCAGCCGTTACGGCATCCACGTTCCCTTCCTATTCGCCGCCGCTCTCAGCTTTGCAAACGCGATCGCGCTTTATTTCGTACTTCCCGAATCCTTGAAAGAAGAGGACAGGCACTCGAACAAAATTAGAAGCAATCGATTCGCGGAGATGCTGGAGTCGCTCAAGGACCCGCGGTTCTCCATACTCACCGCGCTCTATTTCCTTTTGGTCACCGCGTTTTCGATAATGACAGCGTCTTTCGCGCTCTTCGCCTTATTCAGGTTCAAATATGACGCCGAAGCGACCGGGTATCTCTTTGCTTACATTGGAGTGCTTGCAGTCGTCCTTCAAGGCTATCTATTCGGAAAACTCGCGCACCGTTTCGGCGAGGCGTGGCTGATAGTGGTCGGCAGTTTTGTGCTCGCCGCAGGTTTCTTCGCGCTCCCATACGTAGGGCCTGAATTTGGAGGACTGACCGGCCTTTTGATAGTCATCGGGTTCTTCGCGCTCGGCAATTCGCTTTCTTCGCCGGCACTGACAAGCCTTGCGTCCAAGGTCGCGAACGAACGAGAACAGGGCAAAGCGCTGGGGCTGATGCAGTCGGGCGCCTCGCTGGCAAGGGCGATCGGACCCGCTGTTGGAGGCGTTCTGCTCAACAACGCATTCGGCAAACTGGACGACCAAACCATTCTCAGGACATTCTGGACCGCCTCCGCGATAATGTTTGTCACCTTTTTGATTGCGGCTTTCGTCGCCGGAAGGATCACTTCGGAACATGGACTAGGGCAGGGATAGCGCAGGAGACAGGAGACAGGAGACAGGAGACAGGAGACAGGAGACAGGAGAACAAGATCGATTTCAAAGGTTGAAATTTCAAGCATAAATTCTTCTTTCATCTGTTTTCATCCGATTCATCTGTGATTGAATCAATTCTTCTTTGCGCCTTTGCGGGAACCTCTTTCTCACCAAATAGACCCGACATTTTCAACGCGCAAAATTCGGTCTTTGAAGTTCCAGATCCAACACTTTGAATACATCTGTTTTGATCGGATTCATCTGTGGTTACCCTCTCTTAAACAAAAGAAAGCCGGAGCCGGTCGCGAATGACCAACTCCGGCTTTCAGTTCAACGGTGTGGAGAGTGAGCTAATTCACGAACACCGCCTGTACTGCACGGTCCGGGTTCGTCCCAAAGGCCATTGCCGACATCGTGCCGGTGCTGCTCTTTCTGATGTACCAGATCCCGTCCGTGTGCCTGAATACGGCCGCGTCGGTCTTGGCGTCACCGTCGTAGTCGCCCGGCACAAGGTCGTCACTGTTAAGTCCCCAGTTGATGTAAGTGGTGCCTGCGTCAGTACTTCGCTTGATGTACCATACACCATTCCTGAACACCGCCGGATCGGTCATTCCGTCGCCGTCGTAATCGCCCGGAACGAACTTGTCGGTCGAAACTCCCCATTGAACGTACCTGATCAGGGAGTTCGAGCTTTGCCTGATGTACCAGACATTGTTCGAAGGCCTGAAAACAGCGAGATCTACCTTATCGTCGCCGTCATAATCGCCTGTGACAGGTACGTCGCCGGTCGCGCCCCAGGCCAGGAAGGTTATGTTCCCGGAGGGATTGTTCAACGATCCACGGTAATAGAAGTAACTTTGTGATCCCTGAGCCGAGTCCCTGTAGACCGCGACATCGGCCTTGCCGTCTCCGTCCCAGTCTCCGATCACTGTCGGATCGTCGCCTGTTTGCCCGAACACCTCTATACGGACGGTCCCGGTTGAACTCTCGAGGATATAGAACGCCGCTTCATCCGGCGCACCCGGCCTCCAAACGGCTACGTCGGTCTTGTTGTCGCCGTCGAAGTCTGCGGGCGTCAGCGTGTCAGACGCAAGACCCCACTGGGCGGCGGCAAAGCCGTCGGTGCTCTGGTTTATGTACCAGCTCTGGTCTGCGGGCCTGTACACTGCCGGGTCGGTCTTGCCGTCCCCGTCAAAATCTGTGAATTGGTGAGGCGGCGCGAGAGCGGCGGCGCTGATCTGCTGTGAAGCGACATACGTCTGGTCTCCACTGTCGCCGTTCGCATTGTTCGCCTGGAGGCCTGAAGCATAGAACGTTATCGCGCCCACGTCCGTGGCCGGCGCGGTCCAGTTGAACGTCCACGTTGCGCCTCCGGTCTGATTCCGGAAAGTTCCCGCAGACGTTTGGTTGACGTAGAATCGTCCGCCGCCACTAAGCGTCTGGGTCGTGGAGTCAGTGGTCGCGAAGGTTCCAGCCGCGGTATTACCTGACCTTAAGGACGTCAGCTGGAATCCCCACCTCTTTCTGGTCGTGTCGGTGGTCGTGTGCTGGACTGTTATCTGATATGTCTGGCCCGGCACATAACTTGCCGGCGGCACGATCTGAAACTGCCCCGTGAGTGTTGTCTGGTTGTGACAGTCGGTGCAATTGACCTCCCCGGGCGCTCCCGAAGTTCCGTCGGGCGCCCCATCCGGATATGCGAATGCCGTAGTTGTAAGTCTTGTGTCGTTGAACGCGAAGAAGAAAAGGGCGAATGCGGCAAATGCGAATACAACTCCGCCTTTCGCCATTGTTGATCTGAATTTCATGCTGCAACCTCCGTTGTGTACTGAAGGAGAAACTTATGCGGGAGCATTCAAAGGGGGGAGTTCACTATTCAAGAGTACGCCTTCGGCGAGCGACTTGGGAAGGTTTTCAGATATGAAAAAACCCGTCTCAATTAATTAGTAATACTAATTAGATCAATACGAGTTAATAGCAGAGTTAATTACTTCGACGTCTATTCGAGCATCTTCGGTAGTGGTGAGGCTTGGAGAACCAATCTACTCTCAGTATGGTCAGACGAACATTTTGCCCGGATTAAGAATGCCTTTGGGGTCGAACAGGTTCTTAATTCCCTTCATTATGTCCAGGGTCGCGGCGTCCAGTGCAATATCCATATAAGGGGCCTTTACATACCCTATCCCGTGCTCACCGCTGATTGTGCCGCCTAACTCGACCGCAAGCTCAAACGTGTCCCGGACCGCCGAACGAGCCCGCCTTACGGAGTCGGCGTCTTCCCTGTCGCACATGAAGTTGACGTGAATGTTCCCGTCGCCGGCGTGACCAAAATTTGCCACGAACGTGCCATAGCGCTCGCCGATCTCCCCGACCCTGCGGATCAGTTCGGGGACCCTCGAACGCGGGACCACGACGTCCTCGTTGATCTTCAGCGAGCCATATTTCATAAGGCTCGGCGAGATCGCGCGGCGCGCGTCCCAAAGCCGGTTCTCGTCGTCCTTGTTTTCTGAACGAAGGACGTCAAAACCGCCATTGTCCCGGAGTATCGTCTCGACAAGCCTCGAATCCCGTTCTACCTGTTCGGCGTTGCCGTCCACAGCGACGAGCAGTATGGCGTTCGCTTCGCTCGAGAATCCGAAAGCGTAGTTTTCCTCTATCGCCCCGATCGAATTGCGGTCGATCACCTCCATCGCCATTGGCAAAAGGCCTTCAGGTGTGAACTTCGTCAAGACCTCACAAGCCGCCTCCATCGATCGAAAGGAGGCGCGCACGGTCGAAGTGGCCTCCGGGAGCGGAAGGAGTTTGAGGGTTGCCTCCGTGATGATCCCGAGCATCCCTTCCGACCCGCACATAAGCCCTGTCAGGTCGAATCCGACAACGTTCTTCACCGTCTTTCCGCCTGTGCGCATGATCTCGCCTGTCGCCGTGACTACCTCCAGTCCCAGTACAGCATGCTTCGTAACTCCGTATTTGGGTGTCCGCATTCCCCCCGCGTTCTCAGCTATGTTGCCGCCGATAAAAGAATCCTTGTAGCTCGCAGGGTCCGGCGCGAAAAGCAGTCCTTTCTCGGCCGCTGCCTGTTGCAGTTCGATGGTCCTGATCCCGGGCTGACATACCGCATAAAGGTTCTCTTCGCTGAGCTCGATAATGCTGTTCATTCGGTCGGTGCCGATCACGATGCCGCCTTCGATCGGAACCGCGCCGCCGGTGTAACCGACGCCGCCTCCGCGGGCCGTCACCGGAAAGAGCCGTTCGTTCGCAAGTTTGAGAATGTCCGAGATCTGTTGGGTGGTTTCCGGGAAAAGCACGGCCTCCGGCGGGAATTTCTCCTTTATCGCATCGGCTCCGTAGGGCTCCACCTTCTCGGGATCGACGATGATATTTCCTTCCCCGACGATACCGGTCAGGCTCGCGATGACTTCCGGATCGGAAGCGCTCGTGATGGCGCGGCCTCGTGATTTGAAGTGGATGGATTCGTACATATCTGATCTTCCTAAAAGACCGGCCGACAGAGAGGTTGCCGCTTGCGAAGCCGGCTATGTTTGCGGCGTTGTGACCGTTTGATTATCATACATCAGCCCCCTTTGGGAACTCCCTTATGGTCAGAAGATTTGAATATACGCCCACCCTCGGCTGGTCGATCTCACGATACGACACGTTTAACCTGTGCAAGCGCCAGTATTATTACCAGTACTATCCTCGTGAAGACAGGGAATTCGATTTCCTGAAGATCAGCACTCTCAAATCGCTGACAAGCGTTCCGCTTGAGATCGGCAATGTCAGCCATGAAGTGATCAAGGTGCTACTTAGGCGTCTTCAGAAGACCGCCAAGGAGATAGACCGTGAGCGATTCATGGAATTTGTCAGGCGCGAGACACTTCGCATCTGCGGCGAGAAGGACTTCATTGAGGTCTATTACAAAGACGCCGACGAGATCGATCCCGAAACGCAGATCCTTCCGAAGGTCCTTGCGGCCCTAAACAATTTGCTCGACAGCCCGCGCCTTCCCTGGCTGATGAAAGAAGCGCTTGAGACCAAGGACGAATGGCTGGTTGAACCGGAAGGCTACGGCGAATGCCGGATCGACGGGATGAAGGCCTACTGCAAAGTGGATTTCCTGTTCCCTGTCGGAGACGAGATCCACATATACGACTGGAAGACCGGGAAGAAGGATGAGAAGAAACACCCCAAACAAATGCGCGGGTATGTGACCTGGGCGCATTTTCATTACGGGGTTGACTATACGAAGATCAAGCCGAAAGTGGCCTATTTGCTTCCTGAATATGAGGAGCAGTCGGTCCCGCTCAACGAGTTCGACATACAGGCCTTTTCCGACCTCATCAGGGAAGAAACGGACGAGATGTACGGATACCTTGAGAATGTCGAAACGAACAAACCGAAACTGAAGTCGGAGTTCAAAATGACGGACAATTTGAGGATCTGCTCATTCTGCAATTTCAGGGAGCTTTGCGGGCGGGACTAATCGGCGTCACCAAACAGCGTCGCGGTCTCGTCATCATCGGCAGCCTCAAATCCTTCGGGATACCAGCGGTATCTTTCAAGATCGCAGAATCCTTTTTCGCTGAATTTCACGCCTTCTTCTTCCAGCAATCTCTGCTGCAGGTTCACCGGCACGGTAACCTTTCCCGTCGAGCTTCCGCCCTTCGCGTTGATCACGCGCTGCCACGGCACGTTCTCATCTCCGGCGGCGTGCATTACGTAGCCAACCGTTCTTGCCGTGTATCCTTCCCCAAGGATTTCTGCGATCTGTCCGTAGGTCATCACCCGGCCGGAGGGGATCTGGCGGACGATCTCGTAAACTTTATGGCGGTAGGATGGATGGTCGCGGTTCATCTTGTGAAGTTCAAAGTTCAAAGTTCCACGTTCAAAGTTACTGTGAGCGGTGTCCTGTTTAGCCCGCCCGTTTACGGGACCGTTTAGCCCGCCCGTTTACGGGACCGTTTAGCCCGCCCGTTTACGGGTGGGACAGATCAGATCGCTCTCCGCTCGCTGCACGCGAGACGCGTGCGTTCCGTCATCACCCAGCACTCAGTACCTACCCCTCATCACTGCTCCCGAAGCACCGTCCTGGCGGGTGCGCCGTCGCCTGCCCCGCCGGCGAATTTCATAGGCAGGCACAAAAGCTCGTAGTTTCCCGCCGGCACCTTTCTGAGATCGAGTCCCTCCAGAATGATCACTTCCTTTTCCAGGAATGCGAGATGCGTGTCGGGCGTCCGCGCGTCGAACGCCTCGACCGAGAGGTAATCGAATCCGATCAGACGTATCCCCTTCTCAACCAGTAACTTTGCGGCGGCCGGCTCGATGTAGGTAAAGTCCTTGCGAAACCCGGCTGAAATATCGTTCCAGAATCCGGAATTCCTGGTCTTGATCAGGATCCGTTCCACATTCGGGAGGTCCGCTACGTGTTTGGGACCAATCGCCAGAACGTCGGCAGGCATTTCCACGACTATGCAAGGACCGATCAAAGTATCGAGCGAAAGGTCCTCGACCCGCCGCGTGCCCTCAATGAAGTGATTAGGAGCATCCACGTGAGTGCCCGTGTGAACGCCCATGCAGATCTGCGACACATTCGCGAAATCACCATCGGCCATCGACAATTTCAATGACACTTCGACCGGCGGATCGCCCTCGTAGACCGGTGTAGAGCCGTTGATCGGAACGGACACGTCGTAGAATTTCATAGTTGAAAGGATAGATCAGAATCGGATTCGCGGAAAGTGAGGAGGAGAGTCTGTCGAGACTATCGGTTCTATCGGGTCTGTCAGATTTATCGGGTCTGGCGGGTCGAATGTTTTCTTTGCGACCTTTGCGGCTTTGCGGAATTCCTAACTCGATTCCTTCGGTAGCTCGCGAGTAAGAGTGACTCCCGCATAGGTGGTTTGACTCAATAGACCCGCTCAACTCGCCAGACCCGATACACTCGAAAGACTTGCCAGACCCTTCCGACTCGACAGACTCAGCAATCTCGGTAAACTGAATCATAGTATGGATATCAAACGTGATGACAATGGACACAAGGGTGCTTTCTTTATCGAACAGGACGGAGAACGAGTGGGAGAGATGACTTACACAATGGCTGGCAAGAGCCGTATGATCATCGACCATACGGAGGTCGGCGATTCGCTCAGGGGTACGGGTGCAGGTAAGAAACTCGTGATCGCCGGGGTGGAATATGCCCGTGAGAACGATCTCAGGGTCCTCCCTCTCTGCCCCTTCGCGAAAGCGGTGATTGACAAGACGCCTGAACTCCAGGACGTTTTATAGTCTATTGAGTCTGTCGAGTTTATCGGGTTTGGATAACTGCTGTTTCTCGATTTGAACTGCCGGAGCGGAAGCGGGTTTCCCGCAAAGCCGCAAAGGACGCAAAGAACGCAAAGAATTCTAACGATCTCGCAGACCCGAAAGACCCGACAGACTCGCAAAACTCAATAGACTCACTTGACTCGACAGACACGTTAGACTCAACAGACTCACTTGACTCAAATGAACCGCATTTCAGCATCAAGTTACTCGAACACGGCGCCTTTGATCTGGTCGTTCCTTTTCGGGTCATTGCACGGGTCCGCCGAAGTGATCCTCGACAACGCGCCTTCCCGTTCGGCGGGATTGCTCGCCGAAGGCCGCGTCGACGCGGCCCTGGTCCCGGTCATCGCTTTTCAAGCGATAACGGACGCCAGGCTGATCGGAAACGTCTGCGTTGGAGCGAAGGAAAAAGTGCGAAGCGTGTGCCTGGTAACGCGGGGCGAAGACCTCGAAGAAGTCAAAACGGTCGCGCTGGACGTTTCCTCAAAGACTTCGGTCGCGCTGACAAAGGTCATTTTCAGAGAGTTTCTTTCAAGAGAGCCCGTGTGGGTCGATTTCGAGCCTTCAGTGGACGATATGCTGGACAATTGCGGATGTGCCCTGTTGATAGGAGATCCGGCGCTTTCGCTGGCTGAACACCCCTCAAAATACCGCACGTTCGACCTCGCTGAGATCTGGAAACGCAACACGGGCCTGGGGTTCGTCTTCGCTATGTGGATGACCCGCAAGGATTCGTGCGGCATCGATTTCGGGGCGGCAAGGGACGAGGGGTTGACACATCTGGAGGATATTGTCTCAAACTATCTGAAAGACATACCGCTTTCCAGGGAAGCGTTTCTTGAATATCTTTCGAAGGACATCTCCTACTCAGTCGATGAATCAATGGCGGAGGGGCTCAAGCTATACTTCGAGTTATGCGAAAAGAACAAGATAATCGAATCTGCCCGAGCGCCAGAATTCATTTGACGGCTTGAGCGGGATCAGTCGTCTAGTTTCTTGACCAGCACAACTGTTTTCAAAGATTCTTTCGCTATCACTTCCGGTATACTCCCGAAAAGCATCTTCCGGAATCGCTGTTCTGTCGCGCCCACCATCACCGCATCGTAATTCACAGACTCTTCGACGATACCTTCCGTGACCGAGCGGCTTCGTATGATCTTTCTCTTGACGTCGATCCCGTCTTCTTTTTCCACGCGTCTCACTGCCTTGCGAAGCATCTTGTCGGTCGCTTCTTCCACCGGCTCTCCCGCACTAGGAGGAACAACGCTGCAGAAAGTAAGCGAACCTTCGTTTGCCCTAACTATCGAAGCCGCGTATTGCTCAGCGCAGATCGCGTGCTTACCGCCAGCCGTCGGAAGCAGCCAGTTCTCGAGTTTGCGGCCGGCGACCATCTTGACGAGCATTATGTCAGTCGGCGAATTGCTGACCACCGTATCCGCGATCTCTCCGAGTATCCGTTCCGATTTTGAGGTGAATCCCTTCCATCCCATTATAATGAGATCACAATCGAGGTCCGTGGCAGACTGCAGGATCGATCTTGACGCATTATGGCCGACATCGATCTGCGACCGGAACTTGATGCCGTGTTCCCTCGCGTATTTGCTGGCAAATTCCAGGATCGGCCTTTCCTTGGTGACAAAGAACTGATTTTCGAAGTCTTCCCTGTTGGGTGAAAGCTGTTCGGGTACTACCGCTACACGAAGGCCGACAACTTCACCGCCTCTTTCGGCCGCGATCGCGTTTGCAAGCTGAAGCAGTTGCGGTACGTTAGCGGGATTCGAGAGTGTGACAAGTATTCTGTATCCGACCTTTTCGGGTATGTGCGACGAATGGATCGAAGTAGGCTCAAAGTACGGCGCTTCTTCGAATTCCGGTTCGGGGACGATCTTCCCTTTCAGAACAAGAAACACGCCAACTCCCCCAGCGAGCGCAACGACCGCCATCACTACCGGCAGAACCCCGGAAAATCCTTCCCCTCTGTATAGCTCAAGAGAACTTTGAATCAGCAGGTAGAGGTTGGAGAGGATACCAAGCGCTGGCAGCAGAGGAACCAATGGTACTCGAAAAGGCCGCTCAATGTTCGGATACTTTCGGCGGTGTGCGATCAGCGCGCCGTTGACCAGGATCAGAGCGATAAGAAGTATAGCGTTGGCAAAATCCGCCACACCTTTGAGACTGAACGCGAGCAGGAAAACGAGGATCGTCACGCCGACAAGAATCGTAGCCGCAATCGGCGTCTTTGTGCTCCTGTTGATGATGCCGAACCGTTTGGGCAAATGCCCGAACTGGCTCATCGCGAACGAGACCCTGGAGCCGGCCATTATCGAGGCATTCGTCGCGGAGATCATCGAGAAGAGCCCGCCTCCGACGATTACAAGACCCCCGACACCCCCGAGGAACATCTCCGCCGCCCTTCCCATCGCCGCCTCGTCGTATGCCTGCAGATTCGCCGCGATGATCACGAGCACCACCAGTGTGTAAAGAACGGTGACGAGCCCCATCGATATGAATATCGCCCTGGGTACAGTCTTAACCGGATTTGAGATCTCACCCGCTGATGCCGCGATCGCGGAAAATCCGAAAAATGTGATGAACACCAAAGTCGCGGTACTCGCGATCCTGACCGGGTCCGTGCTGAACTTTGCGACAATTTCGGAGGGCTGTACGCTGCCGAGCCCACCCGCGACGAACCACATCAGCAGCGCGACCTTTGTTACAGTAACCGCCACCTGAAAGTGGCCGCTTTCCTTTGTGCCCTTGATGTTGAGAACGGTCAAAAGCGCAAGGCCGATTATCGCGGAAAGCGACTGGATCGGAGAATGCCATATGAACTCGGAAAAGTAGCTTGAAAACGTAGAAAGATAGAAAGCGCAGGACGAAGCATAACCAAGGAACAATGAGAACCCGACAAGAAATGCCATTGTCGACGAAAGCGTCTTGCGTGCGTAAAGATAGCCTTCGCCTGAGTTCGGATATATCGAAACGAATTCGCAGTATGTTAGGGCGGTGAAGAGTGCGACGACTGCAGCAAGCGCGAAAGAGAGGATTGCCCCGGACCCCACATTTCGGATCGCGAGCCCCGACAGAGAGAAAATGCCGGCCGCTATCATCGTGCCGACACCTATCGCGAGCGCCGAGATCAGACCGAGGTCACGGCTCAGTTCCGTCTCAATATTGTTGTTGTTGATTTCGGGCACCCTTTTCTTCGCAAGTGAACGAATCGCCTGACCCGTGAGAAGGTATCAAAAGCGCGCGGGTCCCGCAATGCCGGAAGCTCCAGATTCCGCGTCCAAATCTGATTCATCGGTTTCCATTCCCGCGTGTAACTCTGTAAGCGAACAAAGGCGTGAACAAGAGGATGGCGAGCCCGATGGGCATCAGACCGCCATTGGCAATATCGTAGTCGGCGAGGAGGCGTTCATAAGACATGCCCAACACAAGCATTCCGAGCGCGAATTCGAAAGCGATGGTAAGAAATACCCAAGAGGCGCCCATTGCCACAAGGCCCCGTACGGACCGGACCTCGGTCCACCGGATCAATTTCAGGGCGATAAAAAAGAAGATCAGCGCCCCGGTAACAACCGAAAGTTGTCTTGCCCTGTGGCCTCCCACCAAGGGTTCGACAAGAACGGTTCTTATGGTCCCGTGGATCGACTCTGCAAGGATGATCATGAGCCAGACCGCGAGAGATCTAAATACCTTCATCATTTCGACGCTTCTCCGGGACTATCTTCAAAAAATAATGCAGGATGGACCGAACAGGCAAGAAAACGCCCTCGCCGTTTACGGCGAAGGCGTTGACAGGAGGGGTGTGGAGGAACGCGAGAAGCCCTTGGGTACTAAAAGATCCCGGAAAGGAAGATCACGCACCAGGCGGCTATACCGGCCAGTAGAAGAAGTGTGATGTCGCCCCAAGCCATTTCCTTTTCAGTCTCTCTCATCATTAGTTTTCGTCCTTTGGTTATTATTAGTACCGCGCCAATGTTGAATACGGGTTAATAGACGGCACTGAAATTATTTTTGCGTAAGTTTTTCTCCCAACGGACCGTCACGCTCTCTGTTCTCCACATTCCGGTACTATCTAAACAGCCCGGAATGAAAGAGGAGAAGCCATACTGCCGTCAAGACAAGTATGAACAGTCCGGTGCTTCCGACCTGAACTTCCTGGTTTTCGCTTTTCATATCCATCGATCCTCTTTGTATAATCGTCCTTCGGTTATTAAGGCGGAAGAAGAAGCCAAAACAGGCCAAATTGCGGAACAACTTTTGTATTGGTTGAAGATCGTGATCCCCAAAAACATCGAAAACGCAGTAAATTCGGTTTCAAATATCTTTTTGATTTTGTAAATTGCGAATCGATTCGCAACATGTCGGGTCAGATCCGGCGATTAGCAATACCTATGAGTGACATACAGCCGATACTGGACAAGGTGGCAGACGGCGAAAGAATGACTGCCGAGGAATGCACGATTCTCCTGGAATCAGACGACTTCGTGAGGATCGGACTGGCGGCGGATTGCATGCGCCAGGCCAAGAATCCCGGAGATGTCGTCACGTACATCATCGACCGGAATAT
>JAHEEZ010000201.1 GCA_024640445.1 Acidobacteriota bacterium
TCATTGAACCAGGTCTTCAAAATCCTCAATGCTCGGCAACTCGGAGAGGTCCTTCAGACCGAACTGGATCAGGAAATCGCGGGAGGTGCCGTACTGCATCGGCTTGCCGACCGTGTCTTTGCGGCCGCGGGAGATTATCAGTCGCTTGTCGAGGAGGGTCTTGATCGATGATGCGGACTGGACGCCGCGGATCTCGAGGATCTCCGGAACGGTCACAGGCTGCTTGTACGCAATTACCGCGAGTGTTTCGAGCGAAGCGAGGGAAAGCTTTGCAGAAGGTTTGGTCTTGAGGAATTCGCGGACCTCCTCATGGAACTCGGTCTTCGTGGACATCTGCCATCCTCCGCCGATCTGGCGGATCTGAAGCCCGCTCTCGCGCTCCTCGTAATCCACGCTCAGCTGTTCGAGCGCTGTCTCTATCGAGTCCTTGTCCTCGTTGAGGATCCGGACGAGGACCCGGACCGGCAGAGGCTCGTCAGAAACGAAGATCAGCGCCTCGATCGCAGCCATCAATTCTGAAATGCTTCTTCTTTGTTTTTCGTTTTCTTCCGCCATCGAATATAGGGGATCAGCTCGCGGCTTCCGTATCGGCGAGCCTGAGAATTATCTCGCCAAAGATCTGGCTCTGAAACAACTTCACGGACTCGGTCCGAACTATCTCCAGGATTGCAATGAAGGCAAGTATCAGTTCCCGCTTTGAATGCATCTCCGCGAAAACGGCACTTAAATTCAGTTCTTTCTCGGTCTTCAGCCTCAGTCGCATCGTCCTCAGCATGTCCGCCAGAGACATCTCGTCCCGTTTGATCTCCATCTCGATCTCGTCGCGGTGCCGGTCCATTATCTTCTGGAACGACTCAAAAAGATCGAAAACGGTCGCGCTGATCTCGGGGTTGTTATCGTCGGTCTCGATCGCTCCACGGGTGAACACCGCTTGCTCGACGGTTGCACGGGACCAGAGCGATTCCGCGGCCATCTTGAACTTCTGGTGTTCAAGAAGCTGGTCGACGAGTTCCTTTCTCGGATCATCCGAATCTTCTTCGCCATCCACAGAGGGCTCCTGCGGAAGAAGCATCCTCGACTTGATCTCTATAAGAGTCGCCGCCATCACCAGGAAATCGCCGGCGACGGAAATGTCCAGCTTTTCCATCAGCCGCACGTATTCCAGATACTTGTCGGTGATGCGGGCGATCGGAATGTCAAAAATGTTCGCCTGTTCACGGCGGATCAGGTAAAGAAGCAGATCAAGCGGACCCGCGAACTCGCCAAGCTGCAGCCGCAGTTCGTCCCTGGATTCGGCGACGATCGTCGCCTGAACGTTCTGGAAATCGAACTCAAGTTGTTTGATATCAAGATCTTCCATTTAAGGGGCTGTGCTGCTGTTCCGGATTCCGGCTATTGTAACCCACGGCTGTAGAAAATGTAATCGATCGCAGGCGGCTCGAATCCGGCTCGCCTCAGTTCCTTCAGCGCCTGGGCGCGGTGGCTCGTCGAGTGCAGAAGCACCTGGCTCAGGATCTCTCGGAACGTGTTGTGTACGGGCTTTCCGCTGCCCGTCTTGTAATCGACGCTCTGCCCGAGACCCTCGTCGTCGAACTTCGAAAGCAGCCGCTCAAAGCTTTCCGCGTTTTCCATAGCGAGCGCGCTCATCTGGTCGATCGACATTTCAGGCCAGAAGTTGAATCCGGTCGAATCGCTGCCGAACATACGGTCATGATATTCCTTCTCGGTCATGAGCAGATGTGCTGCAAGCTTTTCCGCCTCCGGGCAATCTGAAGCGCGGAGGGCCGCGACAACACGCCGGTTGGCCCAGTCGTTGTAGCTGAAGAAGATTCTAAGTTGTTCGAGAGAGTCCATCGCGGCAAGTGAAGCGTGAATGGTCAATGGTGAATTGAAAATTGTTAATAGATGGATGATGGTTTAGGGCGTCGTGCCAAACGATGGACGAACCGATCTCATGTAACCTATCCACTCCTAATCCATTGAACCTTGAACTTGGAACCTTGAACCCGGATCTTCGCCGAGACGCGTGCGTTCCCTCAGTCCTCAGTTCTCAGTCCTTTCAACTCGTCGAGGGAAACATACTGGAGACTCGCTTCGTTGGTCGCTTCGAGTACCACCGGAGGCGCGAAGCCTGCGTCGAGCGCCTCTTTCCAGCGAAGGACACACACGCACCACTTGTCTCCGTCTTTCAGTCCAGGAAATCCCCACTCGGGATGCGGGGTCGAGAGGTCGTTTCCAACTGATCTTGAGAATTCGAGAAATTCGTCCGTTACCTTCGCGCAGACAGTGTGGCGCCCGAGGTCGTTCGCCCCGGTCTTGCAGTATCCGTCTCGATAAAACCCCGTCATCGGAGAGGTGCAGCATGATCGCAGTTCTCCTCCGAGCACGTTCTTTGGCTTCGGCCGGTGGCCATTTCCGTTTCCGTTGGTGATGTTCATATTCGGAACGCCTTGCTCAACAGGCCTCTTTGATAAGTTCTATGCCTTTCTCGATAGGCCGCGCGACGACCGCTTTCGCACCGATCTCTACGATCGGCCTCTCAAGCAGATTCGGATGTTCGACGATCGCTTTGATCACTTCATCCGCTGATGTGTCTTCGGAGAGACCAAGTTCCTTGAAGGTCTTCTCACGCTTCCTCAGGACCTCAAAGGGCTTGATCTTCGCTTTCTTGAGAAGCTTCCGAAGCTGGTCCTCGGAAAGCGGATCGGTGAAGTAGTTAACACTTTCGAATTCAATGCCGTTCTCACGGAACGCGTTTGCCAGTTTTCGGCAGGTCGTTCACGTAGGCTTTTCGTAAACTATGATCTTCTTTGCCATATCATCTGATCCCCATTCTTGAATAGACTGACTTCAGTGTCTCCGAAGCCACACTTCGCGCCTTTTCGGCGCCGCCTGAAAGTATTCGCTCAAGATCCCCGTCCTCGAATTCTTTCACCTTCTGCTGGAACGGCCGGAGGTATTCCACGGTGACTTCTGCAAGCTCGGACTTGAATACCCCGTATCCCTTGCCTTCGAAATGTGACTCGCACTCGTCCGCGGTCTTGCCTGTAAGCAAGTGATAGATCGTGAGCAGATTAGTGATCGCCGGCCTCGATTCATCGAAAGTGATCTCGGTGCCGGAATCAGTCACTGCTTTCCTGATCTTCCGAGTTACGGTATCCGGATCGTCGAGCAGGAATATCGAGCCGTTCAGATTCTCATCCGATTTGGACATCTTCTTGTCCGGCTCCTTGAGCGACATTATCGCCGCGCCAACCGGCGGGATGTACGGGTCTGGAATCCTGAAAGTGTCGCCGAAATCCCGGTTGAATCGCTCTGCCAGGTCTCTCGTCAGCTCGAGATGCTGTTTTTGATCCTGTCCCACCGGAACCAGATCGGTTTGGTAGAGAAGAATGTCGGACGCCATCAGTACGGGGTATGTGAAAAGGCCCACCGAGGCGCGTTCCGCGTTCCCCCTGCCCTTGTCCTTGAACTGCGTCATTCGCTCGAGCTCTCCCATTCGCGAAACGCAGTTGAGGACCCATGCCAGTTCAGCGTGTTCGGAAACGTCGGACTGGATGAAAACCGTCGATACTTCCGGGTCTATGCCCGCCGCGAGATATATCCGGGCAAGGTCGAGGGTCTTCTTCTTCAGCACTTTCGGATCCTGCGGAAGTGTTACCGCGTGGAGGTTTACTATGCAGAAGAAGCTCTCATAATCGTGCTGGAGCGCGACCCAGTTCTTGAGCGCGCCAAGGTAGTTTCCTATGTGAAGTTCGCCCGTTGGCTGGGCGCCGCTGAAAATGCGTTTTTTCATTACAGAACAGAGAGTCTTGTCTATCGAAGCGTCGCGGTGTCAGTTGAAGAACGGAGTGTAGAGAAGATAGTTCACCACCATCCAGACCGGATACATTATCGCTCCTATAATTCCCATATACAGCAGGAGCAGAAGAATGATGAATCCGTACTGCTCAAGCAATTCGATCATCGGCCGGAAGCTCTCAGGCAGAAAGGTCGAAAGTATCTTGCTCCCATCGAGCGGCGGGAAGGGCAACAGGTTAAACACGGCGAGCGAAACGTTCAGGAAGATCATATTCATGAACAGGATCGTGAGCGGCTTGATCATGCCTGTCTCGACATTTCCGGCGTTTATCGTCCCGGTCTCGAGAAGAGTCTTGAAAACAATGAACGAGATCGTTGCCAGGACCAGATTCGCCAAGATGCCGGCGATCGAAACCATCACATTCGCCAGCTTGTAACGGCTCCATTTTCTGGGGTTCACAGGCGTCGGCTTTCCCCATCCGATCAGCGGAATGGCCGCAAGGCCGCCCCCGATCGCGCTAAAAAGGAACGCCGCGATAGGGATCAGCAGCGTGCCGATCGGGTCCGCGTGCTTCACCGGATTCAGCGTTACACGGCCGAGCATGAACGCTGTGTCATCGCCGAATTTATACGACATCCAGGCATGCGCGGCCTCATGGGCCGAGACTGCGAGCAAGAGTACGACGACAAAAATGACCAGGTGGCTAATAAGGTCGGCAGTGAAAATTTCACCCATCTATGACTCCGGAAAAGGCTATGAAGAACAGAAGCTGGAAATTGCCAGCAAGGGAAACTCTTCTTAATTGAGATTAAGCCTAAATTGTGCCATCCTTTTACGTTAAAACAAAATCACTTTTCCGAAACGCATATGCTCAAGTCCATTCTTTTTGGCGGCACAAATTTCAGGTCGATCCCCGGTAATCTGGGTCTAGCGATATTAAGAATATTCGCCGGGACCGCTCTTGCCTTCGCGCACGGCATTGGAAAAATGCCGCCTTCTGAAGATTTCATTCAGAACACAGGCAAGCTGGGATTTCCCGCGCCTGTCATTTTTTCCTGGGCGGCAGGCCTTTCCGAGTTCGCCGGGGGAATACTTTTGGCGCTCGGTCTTTTTACGCGATTGTCCAGTTTCTTCATTGCGTTCACGATGTTCGTCGCGGCATTTGCCCAGCATCTTCAAGATGGATTTGAAAAACAGGAAAAGGCGTTGATGTATCTATTCATCGCGCTCCTTTTCGTCGGTACTGGTTCGGGGCAGTTGGGCGTAGACGCAATGATCAGGGACAGGAGGGGCGGCAAAGACTAATTCGGCCAGGCCGCCGGTCATTTATACGAAATGAAGCACATTATCTGCATAGCGAGCGAGTTCAAGGGGAACGAGTTTCTTGAGGAGGCACAGGCATCGGGCTGGCACGTGACGCTCGTGACCCGGGACGACCTGCGGGATTTTGCGTGGGCTTGGACAAGCTTGAACGAGGTCCATTTCCTGCCGAAGCAGGCAAGGGAAGAGGAGTATCTTCGAGAGGTGGTAAATCTCGCCGGCCGTCGTCCTGTCGACCACGTTGTGGGGCTGGACGAGTTCGATGTTTTGCCTGCGGCCCGGATCCGGGAATACCTTCAGATCTTCAAAGGAATGAGCCGTTCACATGCGCTGAGGTTCAGGGACAAGCTGACGATGCGTTCGATCGCGTCGTTAAATGGCGTTCCGTGTCCGGAATTCACTCCCGCTTTCAATGCCGACCGCGTCAATGAATATCTCGACAAAGTGCCCGCTCCGTGGATTGTGAAACCGAGGACCGAGGTGTCGGCGTTCGGAATAAGGAAATGCTCGAATAAAGACCAGGTTTGGGAGGTCTTGAACGAACTCGACAAGCGAAACACGTGGCGGGACCATCCGTCCAAGTTCCACATCGAGAGGTTTATCGAAGGAAGCGTTCATCACGTGGATTCCGTGATCAAGGACGGCAAGGTCGTCGCGCACGGGGTCAACGAGTACGGGACAACGCCATTCAAGGTCGCCCATGGCGGCGGAGTGTTCACGTCGGTGACGATGGATTATGATTCGAAGGACCGGAAGGAACTGGAGCGCCTGAACAAGAAACTGCTCAAAGCGTTAAACCACCAGAACGGCGTTGCGCATGCAGAATTCCTGAAGTCGGAAGAGGACGGGAAGTTCTATCTGGTCGAGGTGGCATGCCGTGTCGGAGGCGCATACATCGCGAACGTTCACGAACACGCCTGCGGATTCAATCTGTGGCGCGAATGGGGAAAGCTGGAGACCGAGACGGAAGAGAATCCGTACAAGGCGCCCAAAGCAAGGAAGGAGTACGCGGGCATCACCCTCGCCCTTGCCAATGATGAGCGCCCCGATACTTCCGCATACGATGCAAAGGAGATAGTTTATCGTGTTGACAAGCCCCGTCACGTCGGCCTGATCTTCAGGGCCAAATCCAAAGCGCGGATGGACGAACTGATCGCTGAGTATACGGGCCGT
The DNA here is from genome assembly GCA_024640445.1 of Acidobacteriota bacterium. Classification (GTDB taxonomy): domain Bacteria; phylum Acidobacteriota; class Blastocatellia; order Pyrinomonadales; family Pyrinomonadaceae; genus Aridibacter. The sequence continues at coordinate 6,296 of JAHEEZ010000201.1, forward strand.
ATCACGGACGATTTTCTTGCGGTTGCCCCGGTGAAAGAAAGGTACGACGAATAAACACTGAACAGAGGCCTTGAACGACGGCAGAATTTCGGAAACGGTATCCGGAGTTTTGCCGTTCGAGTTTTTGCAATGAAAGATCACAACAGTTCCCCGGATGTGCTTGAACATGACCTTAACAGGCATTTTCCGGAACTGCTGAAATTCGAATCTATCGGAGAAGCTGAGAATTCCATCGTTTACGGAGAGATTCGGGATGAGGTCGACCGTATCCTGAATGCGGTCGTCCGCGAGGATTTCTC